>NZ_ALIP01000084.1:0-42077 GCF_000283075.1 Pseudoxanthomonas sp. GW2 | reverse complement strand
GGAAGTTCTACTTTTGAAATGCCTGCTTGACGGGGAAGCTTACGGGAGCACCCGCCGACGGCGGGTGCGCCACTCTTAGCGCGTGAAGATTGGATAAAAAAGCGACAGGTGAAACTGTTCCCGGGCTTGGACCCTCAGAATGCCTGGTCGCGGTGCCAGCCCCAGGCGCTTTCGATGATCGCGTGCAGGTCCGTCCATTCGGGTGACCAGCCCAGTTCACGCCGGGCGCGGACGCTGGAGGCGACCAGCACCGCCGGGTCACCCGCCCGGCGGGGCGCCGCCTCGCAGGGGATATCGCGACCTGCCACCTCGGCGGCCGCGGCGATCACCTCGCGCACCGAGAACCCGCGGCCATTGCCCAGGTTGAAGGCATGCGCACCGGGATGCGTGTCCATGTAGTCCAGCGCCAGGGCGTGGGCCTGTGCCAGGTCCTGCACGTGCACATAGTCGCGCACGCAGGTGCCGTCCGGGGTCGGGTAGTCCTCGCCGAACACCTTCAGTGCCGGGCCGTGGCCCAGCGCGGCCTTGAGCACGTTGGGGATCAGGTGGGTCTCGCAGGCGTGCGCCTCGCCGATGCCGTGCTGCGGCAGCGCGCCGGCGGCGTTGAAGTAGCGCAGGGCGATGGAGCGCAGGCCGTAGGCACTGGCGGCGTCGGCCAGGATGCGCTCGACCATCAGCTTGCTGGCACCGTAGGGATTGATCGGTGACTTGGGGTGGTCCTCGTCGATCAGTTCACTGACCGGGTTTCCAAACACCGCCGCGGTCGAGGAGAACACCAGCCGCTCCACGCCATGGCGACGCATG
The DNA here is from genome assembly GCF_000283075.1 of Pseudoxanthomonas sp. GW2. Lineage (NCBI taxonomy): Bacteria > Pseudomonadati > Pseudomonadota > Gammaproteobacteria > Lysobacterales > Lysobacteraceae > Pseudoxanthomonas > Pseudoxanthomonas sp. GW2. Next base: position 41,273 of record NZ_ALIP01000084.1, on the reverse strand, counting down.
GCCTCCAGCAGGTTGAGGGTGCCGGCGACGTTGTTGCGGTAGTAGGCGTAGGGCTCGCGCACCGACTCCCCGACCAGGGAGGAGGCGCAGAAGTGCATCACCGCATCGATCCTGCCGCCGGCAAATGCCCTCTCCAGGGAGGCGGGGTCCAGCAGGTCGGCCTCCACCAGCTCACCCCACCGCACCGCTTCGCGGTGGCCGGTGGAAAGGTTGTCCAGCACCGTGACCTGGTGGCCCTGTGCGGCCAGCCACTGCGCCATGTGGCTGCCGATGTAGCCAGCGCCGCCGCAGACGAGAAAATGCATGGCGGGATCTCAGGTTCAGCGGGGGGAATCAGTAAGGCCAAATCGCCGCCTGATTCCTCTGAACGCGCGCTTTGCCAAGTAAGGGAGGCCTTTCCCAAGGATGCGCCGGGCGTCAGTTATGGCATAAAGCAAGCTGTGCCTGTCAACGAGCGGCTTCATCTTCCTGACAAAATACGACCAGTCGTCCAGTTCGACGGCACGCTGGTAATGGATGTGGCTTTGCTCCGCGATCTGCTCCCGGACGTCTTGGATCTTTTTGCGGAGGAACGGAATGTCCTCGCTTGCGCCAACCCGTTTGGCAGGGCGCCACGCGCCCCTTCTATCTGCCCTTGCGAGGCGGTATGGAAGCTCGTCATACGCATGCCGGACTAGTCCCGGCTGGGAACGGACTGCCAACTCCGGGCTAAGAACATCCAGGTGCAGGTCGCCCGCTGCAAGGCCGTCGTCGATTATTTTAGCGATGACCGGATTGCGCACGATGACCAGGTTGGTGCCCCTGTAGTCGCCTGCATACTGCGGCAGCCATGCATCGCCAAGCGCCACGTCTGCGGTCTCGTTGAACAGGTCATCGGTGAAGTCTGAAAACTTCGCCTTGAAAAACCCGTGGCTCCAGCTACTGACAAATACTTCGGTCGCCTCCTTGGCTAGGGTCGTCTCGGTGCCCCCGACCAAACCCTTCAACTCCGTTATGTACTCATCTGCGGACTTACCTTCGATCTTTTTCCGGAAGTCGACGGAGCGAAGAGATCCCGGCTTTATCCCGTGCTCCCACGCAATCGCCTCCGCGTACTTGGTGCTCTTTTGGTGACCGCAAATGAGGCCCACCGTGTACGCAATGGCGTGTTTGAAGTCCGGATCGTGCTCAGCCAGAAGCCTGAGCTCCATGATGAAGCTCGGAATACCGGTAACGGCATACCGCCCGCCAGCTTCCTTGGCCGCGCGCAGTACCTGTGACAGATCCATAGGATAGTAGCGGGACTTGGCGCCCGCACGTACCTGCGCCACTGTCGTCGAAATCGCGTACCTGAACAGCAATCCATCCTCGCCCCCTGAGGGTTGAACATGGATGACGCCGTCGACTAGCCCCTTTTCAACAAGTTGCACTAGGAGCCAGGTGGCTAGCCCACCGGAGCTGGAAGTCGCCCGAAAGTCGCCTGTCTTGACGTACCCGGCGTAAATCTGGGAGTAGTAGCCCAGCAGGCGCTCATGCCTAATACCTGGCACGGCCCCAAAAAGTATCTTGCCCAAGACATCTTCGTCCAAGTCCGGATTGGACATCGCGCTCACGCGCGCGAGCGCTTCAAGCTCTGAAGCCGACAAGGCCGCAGGATCAACCTTGGCTTCGAACTGGCCAAGTGGGTTGAGCGCTACCGTAACCTTCGAGTTGACGGCTGAGAACACGCCACTTTGGATGGAATACCCTCCCTCCAGTTCACGGATAATCGCCTGCGCGCCTGATTCCTTATGCATGGCCCTGTGTGCCCTCAAGATTGCGCGACAAATAAGCGCGAGCCTGCCGCCTCGCTTCCGAAAGGCGATCGCGAGTTGGCCCATAATCGATACTAGATGACAGCACTTCGTGTAAACTGGCCGTGCTTGCCGAATAACTTCCGCGATCGCCCAAGGCCAACGAATTCAGAAGATACTGAAGCTTCTCCTCATTGCCGTAGCCTTCGCCATGACTGCGACGAATAACCGTCAGGAACTTCTTCTCATTGATGATGGAGAAGATTGAGCCATGGAATGTATCAGTGACGATGGCCTCAGCGTCGCGGAACAAGGCAAGCACCTCAAAAGGAGTGCAATCAACAAACCGGTCACAGCACTCTTGTATCCCCCCGATACAAAGGATCTCGTAGCCTTTGTCTTTGGCGTAGGACCGAATCGCAGCGTTCTCCTCAGAGGTGAAGCGCCCGGCGTAGCCGTATACGATCATGTACGGCCGGCTGTGGATTCGCGCCAAAGGAATATGGCTACATTCATTTATGTAGTCATAAGCCAATACGGGGTCAACATTCACCGAAGGCTCCCGGCCGGTCAACTCATGGATAATGTGGCGTGAGTTCTCGTCCCGCACCGAAATGTCCGCAAAGCGAGCAAAATCTTCGCTCAGCTCTTTGGTAAGCCCGTATTTGCGAAGCTTCTCGAGCGTCGTGTTGCCAAAAGAGCCTGCATACGAAATAAGCCGCTTTGCAGGTGAATCGTGACCAAACAAGTCGCGGCTGTAGCCAACATTGGCGTTTGCTTGAACGCAATTAAAGACTTCGTCGCTCCCTATGATCTGCAAGTCAACTTTATAATTGAGATTAGGCGTGGGCGACAGGCCGAGAAGCGGAAAGTAGCGCTTGGCGTAGGTTCTTTTGTGATTGAAGAAGCGAATCTTGTCGGCCAGCCGAGCTTCAACCTTTCCATACCCCGCAAGCTTCTTTCTGATCCGCACAAGCCCGCGAGCATTGCCGTCGTCGGATGCTACAAGGGGCGCACCGGGGCGATAATCGAGAAACTCAATAGAGGAGCGGGGCGCAAGATCACCGATGAGCTGTCTTAAGCCATAGCCCTGCAGGAAGGAGCCATAGTTGAAGATTCGATGCATGGACAAGATGCCAACGCTGTACATTCTTCTCGGATTCCTGGTTCGTCAATTGCTAGTGGTGGGGGCCGACGTGCGTCGCATCATGGAAAAACCTCGACGTATTACGATAGGCACATAAAAGCGAAGAACGACGATGAAGTTCAACGCCACGTCTAAGACTCTTGTGTCGCCATGATTATTTCGCGCCAGGTAAAGCTGAAGATGTCGCCGCACGCCCTCCATCACCGAAAAACGCGCTTTTGCGATCGATCGCACGAAATTGCGATGAGAAGTTTCCCTGTCCTTGTTGCGAAGAATGAGGAGGAGCTCCGAAAAATTCTTCGATTCGTCAAATTCGGGAATGAAACCTCGGGGAGAAAAGTTCGTCCTTGAAAGATGATCGAAGTTTTCGGGCAGAACCAGAGCGGGAACATCACATCCGGACACGGGGGCTAAAACAATCATCCCATGCAGCGCAGCTTCCATGAACCCTCGACCCACGCCCACCACGATATCACCTAACCCAATCAGCTCGTTCGCATTGAACGTAAATTTGCGGTCAAGGACGAAGTCGATCCTTATATCTTGAATCCGCTGCAGGCGCGCGTAGCTCTCGGCGTCCTGAATCGTGCCAAGCACCACCAGCCGGGATGGAATTGACGCTGCATTGAGTTTGCGGACCAGGTTTGCCGCTTGTCGCACGGATTCCTCGTAAGCCAACCCGATGCGGCAGACACGTAATACGACTAGTTCGCTCCCATCAATGGCAAGACGCTCGCGTAGCTCGGACTCCTTCGCCGCACATAGATCAAAATCGAGAATCCGATTGGGAATAAGATGAATGCTCGATGCGCGAAGTTTAGGCAGATTTCGGAAATAGGAGGCGTTCTCCTCGCTGAACGCGACCACATCTCGTGCATACGGAAAGTAACGAGTAGGGTTGGGTCCCCCGGCACGGGTTAAAATCGAAGGCACATCCAATTTCCGCGCTACAAGGCGCGAAAAGAAGTATGATTTGTTGTCGAATGCATGGATGTGAGTCGGCGCGTATGCGCAGATTCGTGAGCAAATTGCGGGAAAGTAATCGAGGGGATTTCTGAACTCGACAAATTCAACCGGCAGGTCAAGATTCTGATAGGCACTCGGGAAGACATCGCCAAGCACAAAGATCTTCGCATCTTGACCGGCGGATCTCATTCCTTGAGCCAATGCAAGAAGGCTGCGATAGCTACCGCCAACACCGGTGCCGTCAGACGATACAACGGATATCACATACGCCACCCGAACCCTAGTTTCGGGAGAGTGTTTCAGGTCGTGAATGATGTTGGCGATCATGATTGCTTAAGAACCCATTGGAGCTTGCGTCGGCGAGCCTGGAAACTGCTTTGCGCGACGATAACTGTAACTATCGCGGCAGATGGATTAACCTTCCCCCCGAATATTAATCCAGTAAGCCCTGAAAGGATGACCCAAAACATAAGAGATTCGCCATACGAAGGATCGGCAAACCTCCTTGTGAAGAGCGCTGTCAATACGAAGAGTGTCATTGCAGTCGCGCCGACAAAGCCCGTCTCAAACATCGCATTCACCCAGGTATTGTGCGCATGAGGAATGATGTAACCGGACGCGAAGAAGTGCTGGGTCAAGCTAGTGTTGAATGATGCGAATCCATATCCCAACATGGGACGCTGGCGGATCATTTCGATCGCATTTGACCACGCGACGGTCCGACCAGATAAGGTCATCGTATTGGAGCCGTCGCGCGATATCGCATTAAGGACATAATCCCAATTGGAGACCACCAGAAATACAATTACACCCGCACCAATGAGCATGAGCGCGCGTATGGAATAGTTCATCTTCCAGAAGAAGATGTATCCGATTGATGCGATGCAAAAAAACGTGAATGCTCGAGTTTGGGTAGCTAATAGGGTGACTGAAAGTACAACGAGCGCGATTATTCCGAAGCGCTTGGAAAGCACTCGCTGTCCCCTCAAGAAAATAAGGGTGAGGCAAATGAGTGCAAGAGATAGAAGCAACGATAGGCGCTGAGGGTGGATCATTGGTCCATTGATGCGCCAGACAATGTCCGGCAGCGCGCCGATGTTAGGCACGAGTAGCACCATTAACCAGGAAACGACTGCCAAAACGAAGGTCACTTTAACGACCTCACCTGCGAACTGGTCAGGGTCTACTCCCGCATACGTAAGGGCGAGGAGGAGGAAGATGAACAGAGTTAGGCTGTGTGTAATTGAATTGGTTGGAGCATATGACCAAGCGACTGAGGATATATTTATCGCATAATAGATAAACAGAAAGACAAGTGGGGGGGCCAGCAGGGTTCGCAGGTATTTGGGGATTAGTGGCAAGCGACCCAGTAGCATCATGGCCGCAAGACAGGTGGACGCAGCGCTGGCGAGCCTTATTTCTCCGAAGATTCGGGGAGACTGGAACTCATATAGCATCATCACCAAAATTGCGAACCGAATAGACCAGCGCGTCCGGTTTGATAGAGTGGTGTAAGTGTTTATGGCCACGGTCATTTGCTCGAACCGGGAAATCTATCAACGATAAAACGCACGACAGTGCGTATATCTTGTCGTGAAGGAGCAAGAAAATTTTTGGCGCGAATACTGAATAAGGCTACGCAGGTCGCAATATAGCCGGCAAACATGGTGTACTGGCCGATCACGAGGGCTGCCGCGCCGCCCAGGGCGCCAAATTTTGGGATAAGGACTAGGGATAGGATCACGTTTACTGCTAAGCTTATTAAGATAACGGCTGTGCCGAACCAGGGCTTCCCTTGGCCGGCCAAGGCTGGATAGATGATTTTATTCGCCGCCGCCGCGCCAAGGCCAATGGCAAGAACCTGAAGCAAACGTCCTGATTCTTCGTATCCTGACCCTATTACCAGCGGCACGAGGAGGGGAAAAAGCACTGCAGGGATGGCGGCAAAAATGGTGAAGGTCCAAAAAACCCCGCACGCGATCTTCGCTGTCTTCTGTGCGACTGAGGACGTATCCGAGTTCCTGACGGAGCGGGAGAAAACTGCGAGTCCCAACGCCGTCGCTGCCTCCAGAACGATGTCATTTATTCGTGCTGCTGCGAAAAAGTTACCGGCGGATGCGGCTCCATGGGTTGGTTCGATGATGAACATGCTCACGCGAGCGCATAGTGTGATTAGGAAGAGGTTGAGTGCAAATCCCACCCCGTAGCCTATCAGGCTAGGCAGTCTGTCTATCCTTACGCGAAGTTGAGGAAGTGTTATTCCCCCAAGGGAGAGGGCTACCGGAATGGTAAGTGCGAAGCTAAGCGAATGGGCCCATACCGCGGTTTCAGCAGTTGCGAGGCCGAGCGCTGCAAGCCCAACAGAAAATGCGGCAAGTAGGGCCCGCGGTAATGTTTCTGTTGTGCTGAATTGCTTAATCTGACCGCCTGCGAGAAGCAGGCCCTGAAGCATCATTACGAGCATCGTGCAACCAACGCCGACAGCAATAGCTGTTGCGGACGATAACGGGCTTAAGAAGGCTCCGTCTGCCGGGGAAAATGTAATGGCAATAAGTGAAGCGGCAAGGGCTAGCGGTGGCCAAGTAACCAGCAGCGTTGCCGCACCCTCGCCTGCAGTCATCTCGTTCCGGCCGACTTGGTAAGCAATAGACTGGCGAAAGCCGAGACTGCCTAAGGTCGCTGCTAACCCGATAGTGGTGGTTACTAGCCCAAACCACCCGAACTCCTGTGGGGTGAGAAAGCGTGCAAGGAGAAGGAATGACAGCAGCTGCGCGACTCTTATAAACCCACGCGCAAAGAGGATGCTGAAGGCGTCGTTGAGCAAGCTACTCATGAATCTGCAATCCTGAGCGGCGGCTCAGGCCACCTCTCGATTGCCGCTTCGTGCGCCGGCCGCAGGCGACCCTCCGGACTTAGGTGCCGAACCTCGCAATTCATTAGGTACCCGGTTCGCTGAAAGACCTCGTTTCTGATCAAGGCAATAAGGCCGAGTACGTCGTCCGAGGTTGCGCCTCCTTCGTTGATGATGAAGTTTGCATGTAGAGCCGAGATGCAGGCCCCGCCTTTTCTGAGGCCCTTTAGCCCGGCTTCCTCGATGGCGCGTCCTGGAGGCCCGATATGCTTGTACATCTCTGGGTCTGAGAGAAAAGTTGAGCCGCAGTTGGGCAGCTTCTGGGGGAACTTTCCACGGCGCTCACGCAAGATCCCAAGCAGCTCTCTCCGAATCGACCTGCGCTGACCATGCTCAAGTTCGAGGGTAGCCTCTAGAATGGCAACCCGTCGCGATTGCAGTGATGAAGTTCTATACGCGAATCCACAAGCTTCCCGGTCAAGTCGAAACATGTGCCCAGCTTCATCTGCGCAAAGAACCTCCTTGACGTTCAGGCCAATACCCTTCCGTTGGCTGCCCCCGTTCATCACGATGAGGCCACCAAGCGTGCCAGGTATTCCAATCGTGTGCTCGATACCACTCAGGCCAGCATCACCCGCCGCTGATGCAAGGCGTGGAACCCAGATGCCAGCCTGCGCCCAGATGCTGTTTGAGGTGATCCGATACGACGACAGATTCCGCCCAATCCGCATGATTACGCCTGAAAATCCGGCGTCGTCGAAAAGGGTATTGGAAGCGTCACCCATGAGGAACAGCGGCTCGGGGCGCTCAGCCATGATCGCCATGACTCGAGCAGCGGCCTTGGACGAAGTTGGCTCCACAAACACAGCGGCGGGCCCGCCGATTCTCCAGCGCGACACGTCAGCCAAGCGCACATGCTCATGGACCTGCCCAGGCAATTCTCTGGACAATAATGCTGCAAGCTGGCCTGCGGAATTCATTATTCGGTCTCGTCGAAGATCGAAATGCGCGCGCCAAGCTGTTGTAGCTTGCCATCCAAGTCGTTGTAGCCGCGCAGCGCCATCTGCACGTTGAGGATCTTCGATTCACCGTTGGCGCAAAGTGCGGCGATTACGACGGCCATGCTTCCGCGAAGATCGGTTGAGTCCGCAACACCCGCCTTGAAGTGGGCTGGCCCGCGGACGGTGATCTTGCCGCGCTCGGCGTGCAGATGATCGCCGTCCACCAGCTTTGCCAGTTCCTGGACGAACGCAATCCGCTCGGGATATCGGTAATCGAAAATTCGCGATGTTCCGGAGGCGGCGAGGCCGAGCATCACATAGAACGCCTGCATGTCCGAGATCACACCGGGGTGGGCGCCGCATGCGAGCTCGAAAGGCTGCACTGCGCCGGACTTGAGGCATTCCGGGGTGACGTGGATGGACTGGGAGTTCTTGAAGAGATCGACACCCGCGTGCTCTACATGGAGGAGCGGAACTTCCATGGACGAGAACGGCACCTGGTCGATGGTGATCTCCCCCCCGGCCAAGATCGCGTACACGACCCAAGTGAGTGCCTCGATACGTCGGTCATGACCGGCATCCGCGCTCCCGACAGCTTCCCCCCCCGGCCATCCACGACGATGTGACTGGTGCCGAACACCGAAATCTCGGCGCCCATGCGGCGAAGCAGGGCGATGAGATCCTCGACTTCCGGCGTAATGTAGGCGTTGAAGATCTGTGTTTGGCCCGTCGCGACACTGGCGCACAGGAGGGCGTTCTCGGTGCCGCCTACAGTGCTGATCGGGAAGTTGATCGTACCGGCGGCGAAGCCGTTGGGGGCACTGACCTCGATGTGGTCGTCGCGCTCGATCACCTGCGCGCCCAGATCCTTCCAAACCATCATGTGCAGGTCGTAGCCCCGTCCGCCGCCACTTCCGCCGCCAATTGGACAGCCTCCGGGATAGGGAACCCGCGCAAGTCCGGACCGGATCACCTGGCCAGCGGCAAGCAGGTACGTTGTGCGAATGGGAATGTCGAACTCTTCGCGGGAGAGGAGCTGTGCACGAAGTGCGGAAGCATCAATGCTCAGCTGCTCAGCGCGGTGATCGATGCTGATATTTGCGCCTAGCCGCTGGCAGAAGCGGATCTTGTGGCCAACGTCCACAAGCTGTGTGGGGAAGTTGGACAGTTCGACAACGTCGTCGCTAAGAAGCGCAGCCGAAAGCAAGCGGGTTGCGGAGTTCTTCGCGCCACTGACGCGAACGCGCCCGCGCGGGGGCGTTCCGCCGTTGATGATTGCGTACATGCTCGGTCCTAGGGTCTACGAATTAGTGAGAGCCATGCTCTCGAAGGGCGATCCACATGGCATGGGGAGTCGTGACGGCATATCGCCAGAACAGCTTCCTCGGGTTTGACGCCATGCGATGGAGCCACTCCAGGTTAGCCTGCTGCATCCACATCGGCGCGCGTCCGTAGTCGCCCGTTATGTAGTTGTAGCAGCCGCCACAAGTGATGACCCACCTGGCGTCGAGCCTGTCGCGCCAGCGCACACAGAACTCCTGCTCCTTGGGCTTCCCGAGGCCGACCCAGAGGACGGATGCGCCGCTGGCGTTTATCCGATCGATTACCTGGAGCTCTTCATCCTCCGAGAAAAACCCGTTGCGGCGTCCGGATATCTTCAGGTCGGGATATTGCGCTCCCAGAATACTGGCGCAACGGGCGTTGACGTCTTCTTCCCCGCCGAGGAGATAGAACCCGTGCCTGGTCCCGCTGAAGGCGCGCGCGAAGTCGTGGATCATGTCAGTGGTTGCGCTGCGCTCCGGGATCGCCGGAAGGCCAAGTTTTTTGGACAGCGTGACCAGAAATCCGCCGTCTGCATGAACGATGTCGGCCTTTTGGACCGCTTCCCGGTAGGCATCGTTGGTTCTGGCCAGTGACATTCCGTGGCCATTGGCATCGAATACGAGGCGTGTCGCGCTGCCGTCCTCACAGTCGCGCAGGGCAAGCTCCACGAGCTCGTTGCGTGACAAGCAGTCAATGGTGAAGTCCCCAAACCGGACTTTGGCATTCATTGTGTTTTCCACATCCTTTAGTCAGCGCCGAAAAGATCACGGGTATAAATCCTGTCCGCGACATCCCGTAGATCTTCGGTAAGCCGGTTGGCGACTATCAAATCCGCACGCTGCTTGAACTCTTGAAGGTCGCTGACAACCTCGGACCGGTAGAACTCCGGCTCGTCGAGGACCGGCTCGTACACGATCACTTCAATTCCCTTCGCCTTGATGCGCTTCATGACTCCTTGGATGGCTGAAGCACGGAAATTGTCTGAGCCCGCCTTCATCACCAGTCGGTAGATGCCGACGATGCGGGGATTGCGGGCGATGATCTGCTCTGCAATGTAGTCCTTGCGCGTGCGGTTTGAATCCACGATCGCGCGGATCAGGTGCTGCGGCACCTGGCTGTAGTTGGCCAGCAGCTGCTTGGTGTCCTTCGGCAGGCAATAGCCGCCGTAGCCGAAGCTGGGGTTGTTGTAGTGGTCGCCGATGCGTGGATCCAGGCACACGCCCTCGATGATCTGGCGCGTATCCAGCCCGTGGGTGCAGGCATAGGTGTCCAGCTCATTGAAGTAGGCCACCCGCATTGCCAGGTAGGTGTTGGCGAACAGCTTGATGGCCTCGGCCTCGGTAGCGTCGGTGTACAGCACCGGCACGTCCTTGGTCACCGCACCTTCCTGCAGCAGGGCTGCGAAGCGTTCGCCGCGTTCGGAGCGTTCGCCCACCACGATGCGGCTGGGGTGCAGGTTGTCGTGCAGGGCGCGGCCCTCGCGCAGGAACTCCGGCGAGAAGATCACGTTGGTCGTGCCCAGTTCCTCACTGATCCGGCGGGTGAAGCCCACCGGGATGGTCGACTTGATCACCATCACCGCGGCCGGGTTGATCGCTATCACGTCACGGATCACCGACTCGACCGAGGCGGTGTTGAAGTAGTTGGTCTGCGGGTCGTAATCGGTCGGCGTGGCGATGATCACGAAGTCCGCGCCCTCGTACGCCTGCTGCTTGTCCAGCGTGGCAGTGAGGTCCAGCTCGCGGTTGGCCAGGAAGTCCTCGATCTCGCGGTCCTCGATCGGCGACTTGCGCGCGTTGATCAGGTCCACCCGGCTGGCATTGATGTCCAGCGCCACGACGGTGTGGTTCTGCGCAAGCAGCACAGCGTTGGAGAGGCCGACATAACCGGTGCCGGCGACTGCGATCTTCATCGATTGCTCCTGTTGCTTTGAAAGGCCCGGGGAAGGCCTCAGTACGCGTTCTTGTTGATGAAGCCCTTGAAGACGGTCAGCAACACGATCCGCAGGTCGAACCAGGGCGACCAGTTCTGCATGTAGTACAGGTCGTACTCCACGCGGCGGGCCATTTTCTCGACCGTATCGGTTTCACCGCGGAGGCCGTTCACCTGGGCCCAGCCGGTGATGCCGGGCTTGACCCGGTGGCGCTGCATGTAGCGGTCCACCAGGGTCTTGTACTGCTCGTTGTGCGCGATCGCGTGTGGCCGCGGGCCGACGATGGACATCGAGCCCTGCAGGACGTTGATGAACTGCGGCAGCTCGTCCAGGCTGGTGCGGCGCAGGAAGGCGCCGAACGGCGTCACGCGGGAATCATTCTTGCGCGCCTGGGTGACCTTGCCGTCTTCCTCCTGGTGCACCCGCATGCTGCGGAACTTCCACACCTCGATGGGCTTGCCGCCCAGGCCGTGGCGCAGCTGGCGGAAGAACACCGGTCCGGGCGAACTGAGCTTCACGCCGATGGCGATCGCGATCATCAGCGGCGAGATCATTAGCAGGATCAGCGAGGCCAGCACCTTGTCCATGGTGGCCTTGACCAGATGGGCCGGGCCATCCAGTGGGCTGGAGCGCAGGTTCAGCACCGGAAGGCCGCCAATCTGCTCCACCGAATGGTTCAGCAGCTGCAGGCCGAACAGGTCGGGCAGCAGCTTGATGTCCGCGGTGGAGAAATCCAGCTGCCGCAACACGTAGGCGATCTGGCCCTGCTCGCGCATGGGCAGGGCAATCCAGACCTGGTCGATGTGCCGGGCCTCCACGAAGGTGGCCAGCCGGTCCACCCGGCCCATGGGGCGGATGCCGTGCAATGCGCAGCGGTCGGAGCTGGTGGCAAACCAGCCGACAACCTTGATGCCCATCCAGGGATTGCGATGCAGCGTGTCGACGATGCGCTGTGCATCCGGGTTGCCACCCACGATCACGGCGGTACGCAGGTCCATACCGCGTGCACGGGCCCACGAGGCGCAGCCGCGCAACACGATGCGGATGGAGGCGGCGCCGGCCAGGCTCAGGCCGAACCAGGCGCCCAGCCACAGCCGCGACAGTTCGCCGATCATCTGGATCAGGGTCGTGTAGAACAGAACCCCGGTGCAGATCAGCAACCAGCACAGGCCCAGATGCATCAGCTCGGCGCCAAGGCCGCGGCCACGCCAGCTGCGGTAGAGGGAGGAGGACCCGAAGATCAGCAGGCCGAACAGCGTGGTGATCACCACCAGGCTGACGTAGTCCTTCTGCAAGTGCCAGGTACCGAAGCGGATGCGGTACGCCAGCAGCGCACCGCCAACGAGGATCAGCGGGTCCGCGATTCGTATCAGCGCACCGATGGCGGCCGTGAACTTGCTCGCCGTCCGAGGTGGGGCACTGGTTTCCGACCTGATTGGCATGAGCAGCATGGTATTTCCCCTTCATCCTTGTGCGTTTCCGGCAGGCGCCGGTTGGGGAGACTTGATGTTGCATTGCAGCATCAAGTCTTGCAAGTCCTTAGTTTGTGCCTCCCGCTCATCCAGTCTGGGAGGCTATGTCAACGTGTTATGGATCTATGTATTCAATATTGTCAAAGTAAAAGTGGCTGTTGCGTTCGCCGGTGAGCGAATAGAGGCTGTACTTGCGCTGCAGGCGTGCGCCACCATCGCGTACCAGCGGATGCCACATCAGGCGCGAACGCACTTGGCTGGACCGGGGGAGCAGCAAGTCCATCGGCACGGACAGGTAAATGCCCTTGTCAAAGCTGCCTTCGCCAAACTCCGCCGACGAGACATCGGTCTTGGTGGCGAACGCGCCCATTACCACGCCATTGCGGAACATGCGCGAAACATCCAGGGTCACGCCCCAGTCGCCGGCCAGGTAGCGTCCAGCCGAGGTGGCCACCTGGACGCGGCCGTCGTCGCCGAAGTGGGTGTAAAGCGTCGCGTGTCCGGTCGCGACCTCGTAGTCGCGGAACGAGAACTTCTGGTCGAAGTCGCGCTGCTTGACCCAGTTGGCCTCCACGCCCAGTGCCCAGCGCTGGCCGACGGGACGGTACAGCAACTCGCCGCCCACGCCGCCGTACATCATCTCCAGCAGGCCCGCATAGGCCATGCCATACAGGTCACGGCCCAGTGCATGCACCGTGGTGACCTGGAAGTTCGGGATGGTGACGTCGGAGGTGGTGACGTAGTGGCGGATGTCGGTGCGGACGCGCGGCAGGTTGCTCGGGGCGTCGTACTTGAACTTGCGGAAGTTGTTGTGCACGTCCACCGCCGTGGTGGCGGTAAGCCAAGTGCTGTCATTGACCCGCAGGCTCGTGTGCAGGTTCGCGGTCAGCTGGTACAGGAAGAAACCGTCGGGGCCGCCAATGATCTCGTTCAGCCCGGGGGAGACGTGGTAGTCAAAGAGCCGTCCCTTCGGCCCCTCGTAGACCACCTCGCCCTCGCGTGAGCTGCCGGGCGGATTGACCTCCACATGGCGCGCCATCTCCGTCAGGTCGATATCGCCCTGCGCATAGGCGTTGAGCGCATTACGAGAGACGCTGCTCTGCGCGATCGGCATGTTTTGCCGCGTGTATTCCAGCGTGACCCAGTCGACGCTGGGATCGATCGCCGTATCCAGCGCGCGCGCCGCCCGCCCGAGGCCCTCGGTCGGGGAGAAAAACTTCAGCTGGGGGCCGTGCAGGATCACCTCGTGGTCGTTGACCTCGACCTTCTGCACGTAGAAGCCAGCGCTGCGGCGCAGCTCCACATCCACGCTCTCCCAGGTATGGCCTGGCAGGAGAGGGTGGTTGTTTGATGCTGCGATTGCCTCGGCATCAGCGCCTTGTGGCGCGCTGCCGGTTGCATCGGCCGGAATGTTGGAGCTTGCGGACGCGCCCGCGTTCCTGGCGACTTCGCTGCGAAGCGGGGGCTTCGGCGGGTCCAGCCAGCGGGTCGGGCGCGGCGTGTTCTTCAGGTTGCCGCGCAAGGTAAGCGTGGCGAGCAGCTCGTTGCCGCGCTCCCAGCCCACCGTGATCCGCACGCCTGGCTTGGGGGCGTAAAGCAGGCCCACGTTGATGCGCGAATCCTGCTCCAGCCGGCCGACGCGGACTTCGTCGCTGTAGTCATGACCGTCGTATTCCAACTTAACCAGTAGCGGCTCCCAGGGGGTCTGCCATGAAACGCCACCAAACACGCCAACCGGGCCGTGCAGCAGGTAGCGCAAGCCGAATTTGCCCGCCTGGGTGATATCGCTGCTGGCACGCGGACGGGTCTTGAAGTCCTCGTCGATCCAGCCGATCGGGTTGGCGATGCCGCCATTGCTGCCCAGGTAACCTGTCGCCAGGCCGAGGCTGGCATCGATGGAGCCGAAGCGCTTGTTGGCAACCACGTACTCGCTGGAGAACAGCCCGGTACCACCGATATCGCGCGCGCCTACCGCGACCTCTGGCAGCCAGCGCCCTTCCTCCCACAGGCGGATCTTGAAGTCGATGGACTTGTCTTTGTAGTTCTGGTCGCCGCTGAACCACTCCGGGCCGTACCTGACGCCCTGGACATTGGCATAGCGGTAAATGCCCTCGAACCAGGGGAACGGCTGCATCGCTACGCTGTAGCGGCTATAGGGCGAGGTATGGCTTGCGGTAAAAGCAAACTCGCCCTCCTCAGCCATGCGCGCTGTAGGCGTCTGCAGCAAGCCGATGCCGCCCCAGTCGTTCTGCGTGGCCGGTACCTCGGCATGCAGCCCGCCGCATACCGCCAGGTTGAGCAGGCTCAGGGCGGGCAGGGCGCGGCGGCGGAGGTTGTTGCGGCTCATGGCGTCACCAACCCGTCGTGGGGCAGGGGCAGGGTGGCGAGGAAGGCGGTCATCGCGCCATCCAGCTCGGGCGCGAACTTCTCCGTGGCGCGTGCGCGCAGCGGCACATAGACGATGGCACCCGGCGCGAGGGCCAGCGGCTCGCTGCGGTTCCACAGGGCAATACCGAGTTCGTGGATGCTGCCGTCGGGCTGCACCACGTGGATCACGTCGCGGTTGGCCGCCTCACCATCCACCGTGCAATCGCGCAGGTAATCGGCCGCGTCGCGCAACGGCACATGCGCCACCGCGCAGGGTTGGAGCACGGCGCCGACGATGGTCACCGTTGCCGGGCGCTTCGGAAAGTGGAAGCGGTCGCCATCGGCAAGCAGGCGGTTGCGGTCGCCCTTGCTCGCCTCCAGCCGCCGCGGGTTGCCTTCCAGCGGCAGCCGGCCGGTGGCCGGCAAGGCGGAGACCCAGGCATGCAGGGCACGGGCGCGTGCGGCCACGGCGGGCGGCGCTTCGGTGGCCGTGGCCAGGGATTCCAGGTCATGGAGCAGGCCGGCGCGCAGCCTGACCTGCCGGGCAAGTTCATCCCTGCGGAAGACCGAGGCGCCCAGGGCATAGGCATCACGGCGCGGCATCGCGGCCACGACGGCGTCGTCGAACCGGCTGCCATCGGGCAGCTGCAAGGTGCCGGCGCGCTGCACCGCGCCCTCGGCCGAAACCTGCAGCGTGCGGGGCTGGGCGGCGGAAGCGAAGGAAATGCAGGCCAGCAGGCCGGCCATGGCCATTACCCGCGATCGCATCATTGCGACCTCCGCCGGTAAGGCTTGATCAGGCTGATCTCGAGGTAGACATCCGGGGCAGCCAGCTGCCGGCTCTTCCACAGCACGCCGGTGGCCGGATCGACCCAGTAGGTATTGGTGCCTTCCACGCCGGGGCCTTCCAGGCGTTCCTCGTACCTGGCCAGGGTGCGGCTGCGTCCCAGCGGATCCGCCACGGTTTCCTGGCCCACCCGGCGCAGCTGGCCGGTGACCGGCACGCCATAGCGGTAGCCGCTGCGCCAGTCGTAGCGGCGGCTGACGGTGATGCCCGCCTCGCCCACCGTGCGCAGGTCGGTGAACGGGTTGTCGCCTTCGATCCGGGCCCCATCCAGGCCTGCGCGCAGGCCATGGGTGCCACAGAGCACGCCGCCCTCGCACAGGAACACGACGGCCTGCCGGCTATGCCAGGAAAGCCGCCCCTCGTCATCGTTGCCCAGCACCATCACCGCGCGGTACTGGCCATCGTCCATGAGCAGGCTGGCGTAGGGCAGGGAGGCTACCTTGGTTGCGGCCTCGGAGAGGTCGTCCTTGCCGGCCACGGCGGTACGGACGAAGTCCACGCTGGTTTGCATCACCGTGCCGCAGCCGGCCAGCACCAGCACCAGCGCCAGGGAAACCAGGGCGCTGGTGCTTGCCGGAAACAGGCTGGAGCCGGGGCGGCGGCGGGAGCCTTGGGCCCGGTGGACGGTAGACGCTTGCACGGCGGCCGTCAGTTGTTGGAAAGATCGTTGCTGGCGCTTGCGGCGTTGCTGATGATCCCGGTGAACGGCAGCAACTGGTTCACGAAGCGGCTCCAGCGGGTAATGCCGGCGGCGCCCACGAACACCACGTCGCCGGGCAGCAGCTCGAACTGGCTGGCCACCGCGAAAGCCGCGGGGGACTTGGCCTCCAGCTGGTAGACCACCGACGGTTGCTGCTCGAGGGCATCGGGCTTGGCGCCGCGGATCACGTAAACCGCATTGCCATCCGCCGTGGCCTGGGCCAGGCCGCGCGCCCGACCCAGCGCCTGGCTGAGGCTGATGCTGCCGGTCTTGAAGTTCTGCGCGCCTGGCTGGTTGACCTCGCCCACCACAAAGACTTCCTTGGCATCCAGGTAAGGGATGTAGATCTGGTCCTCGGCCTTCAGATAGATGGGGGTGCCTCCGATCCGGCTCATGTCGAGCACGTATGTGGTGCCGTCGCGGGTCAGGCGCACGCCGGATAGATCGGCTTGGGAGGGATCGAAACCGGCGGTGCTGATGGCGTCTTGCAGCGTCAGCGGGACCACGGTCAGCGGCACCACGGAAGCCTGGCGTGCAGCGCCCGACACCCAGACCCTCTGACTGGCATAGGTCAGGATCGACACGTCCACCTGCGGCTCATGGATCACAGCTGCCAGCTGGCCGGCAAGCTTGTCTCGCAGCTCGGTCGGAGTGAGCCCAGCTGCTTGGATCTTCCCTATATATGGGTAGAACAGCGTTCCGTCGCCCTGGACCAGGCGACCCGCGAGATTGACCTGCTGCTGTGGACCCGCAGGGACCGTCAGCTCCGGATGGTCCCAGACGGTGATGTAGAGCACATCACCCGCTCCAATGCGGTAAGGATCGGGGTGGTAATCCAGCAGGGCGCGCGGGATCTGCTCCGAACTGGCGCGGCCGGCATGTTCCTGCGCAATGAGGCGCGGGGTAATCGCCACGAGATCCAGCTGGTCATTGCCGGATGTCCGGATCTGGCCTGGTCCTGGCTTGGTACGGGCCAGATGCTGGCCGGGGGCCCAGACACAACCGGAAAAGAAAAAGGCCGCCATCAGCGCGAGCGCGCCGGACCGGTAGGCTCGATTCATGTCGCTTCCATTCGAGTTCACGGGGGAGGGGGCCCCGTACACAAAAAAGCCCGCCGGGCATCGAAGGCCGGCGGGCCTTGTGTCAAGACATCCAGGGCGGGCTATCAGCCGCCGGTGCCACCCGTGCCGCCGGTACCACCCGTGCCGCCAGTGCCACCGGTACCGCCGGTGCCACCCGTGCCCGGATCAGGACCCGGACCCGGGCCGGGGCCCGGACCAGGGCCCGGCTGGGCACGGTTGTCGTTATCGTCATTGATCACCGACAGCACGCCGATGGCCAGCGCGGTGCCAGCCGCAGTCCAGGCAACCGCTTCGCCATCGACGCCGCCACCAGCAGCGGTGTCGCTGCCCGCCGCATCGCCGCTCTCTTCCTGCTGGGCGCTACCGGAATCCTGCGCAAACGCGTACGGCTGCGCGACCAGACCCAGTGCGATGGCCAGACCGATCAGTTTGGTCTTCATGGGGGAAACTCCGTTTCAAGATGGACGGGCTACTTCACAGGCCAGACCATAAGCGGGCCCGGGGGGCTTGTCAATCAGTGGTTTATGCACGAAACCTTCACGCTGTCGCGCTGCAGCATCGGGCTTCATCGGGTAAGCTTGCGCGCGGCCGGGACGTACTGCGCTCCGGGACCATTGGAACCAGTCAGCGCGGGGACCGGCGTTAGTGTTCAGAAAGATCCTGTTCGTCTGTGTGGGCAACATCTGCCGCAGTCCCACGGCGGAGCTGCTGATGCGCCACCGGCTGCAGGGGCGCCCGGGCGTGGAAGTGTCGTCCGCGGGCCTGCAGGCCCTGGTCGGGCGGCCGGTCGATCCGGAAGCGGCCGCCCTGCTGCGCGAGGCGGGCATCGACCCCGACGGGCACCAGGCGCGGCAGGCGACGCCCTCCATACTGGCCGCAGCGGACCTGGTTCTGGTCATGGAGCACGCCCACCAGACCAGGATTGCGCGCGAAGTGCCCCAGGTCAGCGGCAAGACCTTCCTACTCGGCAAGTGGCGGGGGCAGCGCGAGATCCCCGACCCGTACCGCCAGCATCGCGAAGCCTTCGAGCACGTGTACCAACTGATTGATGATTGCGTCGACAGCTGGCTCCCCTACATCAAGTGATGTTGCCGGCGTCACGTTCCCCCGGTCTTACAACTCTGGAAGAGAACTATGGGCAAGGAAAAGGCAGCGGTAACGCCCGCCACTGAAGACGAGATCGACCTGCGGGAACTGGTCGGCGTACTGATTGACCGCAAGTGGTGGATCATCGCTACCACGGCAATCTTTTTCGTGCTGAGCGTGGCCTATGTACTGTTGGCCGCGCCGGTGTACCGCGCCCAGGCGATGGTGCAGGTCGAATCGAAGATGCCCAGCATTCCGGGCTTGTCTGACCTGACTTCGTTGGCCGGTGGCGGCAGTGTCGCGTCTACCACCGAGGTGGCTCTGCTTCGCTCGCGCACCGTCGTTGGCTCGGCAGTTGATCAGTTGAAACTCGACATCTTCATTGAGCCGTATAGATTCCCTCTGATTGGCGGTGCATTGGCCCGCTGGTTTACTCCGCTCGAAGGGGGGGAGGTTGCTGAGCCATTCCTGGGCTTGGATAGCTTTGGCTGGGGAGGGGAAGCCCTTGAGTTCCAGCGTCTGGAGGTGCCTCAGGCTCTTGTCGATAGCGAGCTGACCCTTGAGGTGCTCGACGATCAGGGCGCTTACGTACTGCGTGATGAAGACGGCGATGAACTGGTGAGGGGCCGGGCGGGCGAGCCCGCAGAGCGTGGCTCCGTGCTGGCCGAAGTCTCGACCCTCCATGCCAATCCGGGCATGAGGTTCAAGGTCGTCAAGGCTCGTCGCCTGGACGTCGTGGCCGCTCTGCAGCAAGACATCAATGTTGCGGAGCAGGGCAAGGAATCCGGCATTCTCCTTGTCACCTACGAAGATACCGATCCGGCGCGCGCTGAAGCTGTAGTGCAGAAGATCGTTGAGGCCTATGTCCGCCAGAACGTCGAGCGCAGCTCGGCCGAGGCGGCTGCCCAGCTGCAGTTCGTCAAGGACCAGCTGCCCACCGTGCGCAAGCAGGTGGAGGAAGCGCAGGAGGCCATGGCCCGTTACCAGTCCTCGGCCAACTCCGTGGACATCACCATGCAGACCAAGGGCCTGCTGGAGCAGGAGGTCGCGGTTGAAACCAGCATCCAGCAGCTGCGCCTGAAGCAGGCGGAGATGGATCGCAGCTTTACCCGCGATCACCCTGCCTACCGTGCCCTGCTGAGCCAGATTGGCGAGCTGGAGGCGCGCAAGGCCGGTTTCCGCCGCCAGGTCAGCGAGCTGCCGGATACCCAGCAGGAGCTGCTGCGCCTGACCCGCGACCTGCAGGTCAGCAACGAGCTCTACACCGCCCTGCTGAACCAGGCCCAGCAGCTGGATGTGGCGCGCGCTGGTACCGTGGGTAATGTGCGCATCGTCGACCCGGCGGTGGCTGACACCTCAAACCCGGTCAAGCCGCGCAAGCCCCTCGTCGTGCTCGTGGCCACCCTGTTGGGTGCATTTCTCGCCATTGCCTTCGTATTCGTGCAGCGCATGCTCAACCCGGGCATCGAGGACCCGGCCGTGATCGAGGAGCTGGGCCTGCCGGTCTACGCCGCCATTCCGCTGAGCAACTCGAAGGCGTTGCCGACCGCCAAGCGCGACCGCATGGGTATGCACCATATCCGCGCCGATGGCCGCCAGCACCTGCTGGCCGTCGACGAGCCGGCGGACCTGGCCGTGGAGGCGCTGCGCAGCCTGCGCACCAGCCTGCACTTCGCCATGCTGGAGGCCAAGAACAACATCCTCACCATCTCCGGTCCGCGCCCGGGCGTGGGCAAGACCTTCGTCTCCTCCAACCTCGCCGCGGTGATCGCCCAGGCCGGGCAGCGGGTGCTGGTCGTCGATGCCGACATGCGCAAGGGGACCCTGCACAAGCTGCTGGGCATCAGCCACAAGAACGGCCTGTCCGACGTGCTGGTCGGCAAGCTGGACCTGGACGCGGCCATCCACGCGGTGCCGGACCTGCCGAACATGCACTACATCGTGCGCGGCGACATCCCGCCAAACCCGTCCGAACTGCTGATGCACCCGCGCTTCAAGCAGATCGTCGAGACGCTGGCGCCGCGCTACGACCTGGTGATCATCGATACCCCGCCGATCCTGGCGGTGACCGATGCGGCCATCGTCGGCGCCCACGCCGGTTCGACCCTGCTGGTGACCCGTTTCGGCCTCAACCAGGCCAAGGAGATCGTGCTGGCGCTCAAGCGGTTCGAGCAGAACGGCGTGCAGGTCAAGGGCACGATCTTCAACGCGGTGGAGAAGCGCGCCACCGGCTACTACAGCTACGGCTACTACGAGTACAAGGCGGCCGACGCCTGATGTAGCGGAAGCAGGCCGGCACCCGTTGCCGGCCTGCTAACCTTTGCGCCATGGGTTACGAACGTTACGAGCCGGCCACCGCGCCGGGGCCCGGCTGGCGCGAACGCCTGGGGCAGTACTGGAAGCTGGTCCGCGGCGACCGCCCGATCGGCGTGCTCCTGCTGCTGTGGCCGACCTGGTGGGCGCTGTGGCTGGCCGCCGGCGGCGTGCCGGATCCCTGGACCTTGTTCGTGTTCACCGCCGGCGTGTGGCTGACCCGCTCGGCCGGCTGCGTGATCAACGACTACGCCGACCGCTGGCTCGATCCCAGGGTCGAGCGCACCCGCGACCGCCCCCTGGCCACCGGCGCCGTCTCCGGCCGCGAGGCGCTGGCGGTGTTCGCGGCACTGATGCTGGTGGCCTTCGCCCTGGTGCTGACGCTCAACCTGCTGACCATCCTGCTCAGCTTCGTTGGCCTGTTCCTGGCGGCCACCTATCCCTACCTGAAGCGCTACACCTACCTGCCGCAGGTCTACCTGGGCATGGCCTTCGGCTGGGGCATCCCGATGGCCTTCGCCGCGGTGCAGGGCGAGGTGCCGGCGCTGGGCTGGCTGCTGTACTGCGCCAACATCCTCTGGTCCACCGCCTACGACACCTGGTACGCGATGGTCGATCGCGAGGACGACATCCGCGCCGGATCGAAGTCCACCGCCATCCTGTTTGGCGACCTCGACCTGGTGGCCCAGGGCGTGCTGTACGCGCTGGTGCTGGTCGCCCTGGCCCTGGTCGGCCGCCAGGCCGGGCTTGGCCTGGCCTACTGGGTGGCCCTGGGCGTGGCCGCGGTGCTGGTGGTGCAGGAGTTCGTGATGGCCCGCCACCGCGAGCGCGCGGCCTGCTTCCGCGCCTTCCTGCACAACAACTGGATCGGCGCCGTGGTGTTCGCGGGCATCGCCCTGCATTACGGGCTCGGTTGAACCATCTGCGCGGGGCTGGCCTGGGCGGGGCCCGGTCGCTCCCGGGCGGCGCCCTGGGCGGATCGCCGGATACGTCTCTCAAACCGATTCTCCCCCGCGCGAGTGATCTCGCAGGGCCCGGGTTCAAAGCGGGCATGGCCGCCGTCCCCATGGCCGCGGGCGGCACCAGCGCTTGTTTCCAGTTTCCCGGTGCGTGCCGGCCAGCCGTCACCGGATCGCGGAACGCAGGCCCGCGGTTCCTGCCTCCGGCGTCTCGTGGATACCCGTCACCCCTTTCCGCTCGCCCTTCAAAGCTTGCCGGGTTACAGACCCCATGCGCGCCAAACCTCCGTGCTGCAACGCAAGATGATGCGCCAACGCACGTGAGATAACGTTACCTGACCGCGTCGGCGGAGGGGCCTGCGTTTGCAGGCCGGGTGCATGAGGGGCAGGCGCCCCGGGAGCTACTGGATGCGATCTGGCAGGTTGCGTGCGGCGGGTATCCGGCTGGCGTTGGCGCTGGGTGCCTGCCTTGGATCCGAGGCCGCGGCCGAAGGCCCGTGGAACGTCGAGGCCATCGCGGGCGGCACGGGCTGGGAAAGGCAGTTTGCCGACCCGGCCGAGGTGGCGGCACCCGGCTGGACCCTGCGTGCCTGGGTGCGGCCATCCGCGTTGCCGGAGGGACGTGCGCATGTGGCCGGCGTGGGCGGGCCGACGGGAGCGGCGTACCACCTTTGCATCGACGGTCGCGCTCCCGCGCTGTGTACGGACAGCGGCGTACTGGCGCGTGGGCGACGGGCGCTTGAGCCTGGGCGCTGGCACGCGATGGCGGCGGTCATCGGCGAAGGACGTGCGGCCCTCTACGTGGACGGTCGCCTGGTCTCATCGGCCGCTTTGCCCGGACCCGTCGAACCGCTCGAGCCCCGGCTGTCGGTCGCTTTGGCAGGTGCGGGCCAGGGCCGCTACGCCGGCCGGGTCGCCGGGCTCGTCTTCGAACCGCGTGTGTTGCAGCCCGAAGCCCTCGCCGCGGCCTTCGGCGCCGCGCCGGACGACGGGCTCGCACGGTATGAGCCGGCCTCGCCCTCATGGCCCACCCAGACCCGGCAGCAGATCGGCCAGGCCACCCCGCAGCCGCCCGCCACCTTGCCCCGCAGCCGGGCGCCCGCAGGCAAGCCGCGGCCGGTCGTACCGGCCGAAAGGCAGGGCCTGCGCGCGGCGGGCGAGGGCGTCTGGATACTGGATGACTGGAGCCTGGCGGCCGCGCGGGACCTGGGCGCTGGCGGCAGCGGCGCCGTGCTCTCGCGCGACCCTATCAATGCCCGCGGATGGCTGCCGGCCACCGTGCCGGGCACGGTGCTGACGACCCTGGTCGACCGCGGCGTCTATCCGGACCCTGACCATGGCCTGGACAACATCGGCATCCCGGAGGCGCTCAACCGCCAGGACTGGTGGTACCGCAGCGCGTTCGAGGTCCCGGCGGAGCTGGAAGGACGCCATCTGCGCCTGCGCTTCAACGGCATCAACTACGCCGGCGAGGTCTGGCTCAACGGCGAGCGCATCGGCGACACGCGCGGCGCCTTCATCCGCGGCGAGTTCGATGTCACCGCGCATCTGCGTCCGGGCCAGCGCAACGTGGTCGCGGTCCGGGTCTCGCCGCCGCCGCATCCGGGACTGCCGCACGAGCAGTCGCTGTCGGCTGGCGTGGGCGAGAACGGCGGCATGCTGGTACTGGACGGCCCGACCTTCGTTGCCAGCGAGGGCTGGGACTGGATACCGGCCGTGCGCGACCGCAACACCGGCCTGTGGCAGGACGTGCGCCTGCTCGCGACCGGCCCGGCCTGGATCGGCGACGCCTGGGTTTCCAGCACGGTGGAAGCCGGCCACGCAGCGGCCGATCTCGCGGTCGAGGTACCGCTGCACAACGACGGCGGCACGCCGGTACAGGCCGAGCTGGAGTTGGAGCTCGCCGAGGTGCGGCTGCAGACGACGGTCGCAATCCCGCCGGGCGGCACCCGCCTGCGCCTGGATCCGGCGCGCTACCCGCAGCTGCGCATCCGCCAGCCGCGGCTGTGGTGGCCCAACGGCTACGGCGAGCCGGCGCTGCATACCCTGCACCTGCGCCTGCGCGCCGGCGATGCCCCGCCGCACGAGCGCAGCCTGCGCTTCGGGATACGTGAGGTCAGCTACGAGCTGTCGCTGCTGGACGGCGACGGCAACCTCCGGCGCGTCGAGTACCGTCCGGCGCGCGCGCCGGGCCAGCGCGTGGTCGACGTGCGCCACGAGGCGATCCGCAAGGTGCCCGGTGGCTGGGCGCAGTCGCTGTTGCCGGGCGCCCTGGAATCGCCGGCGGTGGCGCCGCTGGAGGACGCGCGCCTGTCCCCGCACCTGGTATTGCGCGTCAACGGCGTGCGGATCGCGGTAAAGGGCGGCAACTGGGGCATGGACGACTGGCGCAAGCGCAGTTCGCGGCAGCGCCTCGAGCCGTACTTCCGGCTGCAGCGCGATGCGCACATGAACGTGGTCCGCAACTGGGTCGGGCAGAGCACCCAGGAGAGCCTGTACGAGCTGGCCGACGAGTACGGCATGCTGGTGTTCAACGACTTCTGGGCATCGACCCAGGACTACAACCAGCAGCCGGAGGACGAGGCGCTGTTCCTGCGCAATGCCGCCGACGTCATCCGCCGCTACCGCCACCATCCCTCGATCGTGCTGTGGTTCGGCCGCAACGAGGGCGTGCCGCAGCCGTTGCTCAACCAGGGGCTGGACGAGCTGGTGCATTCCCTCGACGGCAGCCGCCTGTACATGGGCAGCTCCAACGAGGTGAACCTGGCCGGCAGCGGCCCCTACGACTACCGCGAGCCGGAGGCGTACTTCACCTCGCTGGCACGAGGATTCTCGGTGGAGGTGGGCACGCCGTCCTTCGCCACGCTGGAGGCGCTGGAGGCGATGCTGCCGGAAGCCGACCGCTGGCCCATCAGCGACGCCTGGGCGTACCACGACTGGCACCAGTCCGGTAACGGCGACACCGGCAGTTTCATGCGCGCGCTGGAGCGCAAGCTGGGACCGGCCCGCGACCTCGCCGACTTCGAGCGCAAGGCGCAGCTGCTCAACTACGAGACCCACCGCGCGATCTTCGAAGGCTTCAACGCCCACCTGTGGACAGCCAACAGCGGCCGCCTGCTGTGGATGAGCCACCCGGCGTGGCCGAGCCTGATGTGGCAGATCTACAGCCACGACTACGACACCCACGCTGCCTACTACGGCGCGCGCAAGGCCGCCGAGCCGCTGCACGTGCAGATGAACCTGCCGGACCGTGGCCTGGCCGTGGTCAATGCCAGCCGCGAGGACCATCGCGGCCTGCGCGTGCAGGTACAGGCGTGGGCCCTGGATGGCCGCCCGCTGGGACAGGGCGAGGCCATCGTCGACGCACCGGCGGGACAGGTCGTGCCCGCTTCCACCGCGCTGGACCTGGCCGCGCTGCTGTGGCGCGAGCAGGTGGCGATCATCGTGCTGCAGCTGCTGGGCAGCGACGGCGGCCTGCTGACCGACAACGTCTACTGGAGCGCGGCCACGGCGGATGAGCTGCGGCGCCTCGACGGCATGCCGCAGGTGGCGCTGCAGGTGGAGGCGAAGCGCGGCGACGGCCAGCTCACGCTGCAGGTACGCAACCCCTCGTCGACGCCGGTTCTGGGCGCGAAGCTGACCCTGGTCGATGCGGGCGGCGCACGCATCCTTCCGGCCTACTACAGCGACAACTACCTCAACCTGGCGCCGGGCCAGGCACGCGGGATCCGGATCGAGCTGCCGGCGGACGCACCGCTCGACGGCGCTTCCGTGCGCGTGCGCGGCTGGAACGTCGCCGCGGGGCAGGTCCCCGTTCCCGCATCCGCTCATACCAGCACCGCCATCCAAGGAGACCGACCCTGATGCACGCACCCGCCCCGAATCCCACAGGCGCCGGCGGCGCGATCCATGGCCGGCGGCTGCTGCCGCTGGTGATCGCGCTGTTCTTCGCCTGGGGTTTCTGCACCGTCCTGGTGGACGTGCTGATCCCCAAGCTCAAAGCCACCTTCGCGCTCGGCTATGCCGAGGCGATGCTGACCCAGTTCTGCTTCTTCCTGGCCTACTTCATCGTCTCCATCCCCGCGGCGCTGCTGGTCAGCCGCATCGGCTACATGCGCGGCATCGTGCTGGGCCTGGTGGTGATGGCCGGCGGCTGCCTGATGTTCTCGCCGGCCGCCTCGCTGGGCTGGTACCCGGCGTTCCTGGGCGCGCTGTTCGTGCTGGCTGCGGGCATCACCGTGGTCCAGGTCGCGGCCAACCCGCTGGCCGCGGGCCTGGGCGATCCGGCGCGCGCGCACAGCCGCCTGACCCTGGCCCAGGCCTTCAACTCCTTCGGCACCATGCTTGGCCCGCTGTTCGGCTCGGCCCTGATCCTGGCCGCCGGCGTGGCCGAGCCGACCCCCGGCATGGACGAGGCGGCGCTGGCCGCGTTCCGGGTCGAGCAGGCCAGCCACGTGCGCCTGCCGTACATGATCATCGCCGCGGTGCTGGTGGCGCTGGCCGGGCTGTGCTGGTTGCTGCGCCGCTCGCCGGTGCCGGCCGTGCATGCCATGCGCCAGGGCGATTACCTGCGCCTGCTGGGGATCCCGCGCCTGAGCCTGGGCGCGCTGTCGATCTTCCTCTATGTCGGCGCCGAGGTCGCGGTCGGCAGCGCCCTGGTCAATTACCTGATCATGGTCGGCGCCACCACCAGCGAGCACGCCGCCGGCAACCTGATCGCGGTGTACTGGGGCCTGGCCATGGTCGGCCGCTTCATCGGCTCGTGGGTGCTGCGCTTCGTCCCGGCGGGACTGGTGCTGGCGGCCTGCGCGCTGGGCGCGGCCACCCTGGGCCTGCTGGCGGCCACGGTGCTGGAAGGTACCCCGGCAGCGGTGGCGATCCTGTCGATCGGCCTGTTCAACTCGGTGATGTTCCCGACCATCTTCACCCTGTCGATCGACGGACTGGGCGAGGACACCGCCGGCGGTTCGGGCCTGCTGTGCCTGGCCATCGTCGGCGGCGCCATCGTGCCGCTGCTGATGGGCCTGGCCGCCGACCGCTTCGGCCTGGCGCCGGCGCTGCTGGTGCCGGTGGCCTGCTACGCGTGCATCGCCGCCTACGGCCTGCTGGTGCGCGCCGGTGTCCTTGCCGCGCGCCCCATGGACGCGGCCGTCCCCGCCAAAACCTGAAACCCAGGAGGATCCTGGAGCCCCCGGCTCCGTGCTGCGCGCCCGAGATATCGTTACCTTGCGGTTCCCCTGCCGCAGGGTCCCAGCGTTCCAACCTCCGGAGGACACGATGGATACCCCGAAGCACCGTCACAATGCGCTGGCCGCCGCGATCGCGGCCGGCATGGTCTGGCTGGCCGCCGCGGCGCCAGTCGCCGCGCAGGAATCCGCGCCTTCGCAGGATGCGGTCGAACTGGATGGCGTCGTCGTGCGCGGCGTGCGCGGTGCCCAGGCCAGCGCGATCAACATCAAGCGCGATGCCGTGCAGGTGATGGACTCGGTCTCGGCCGAGGACATCGGCAAGCTGCCGGACGTGACCATCACCGACTCGCTGCAGCGCGTGACCGGCGTGCAGATCCGCCGCTCGGCAGGCGAGGGTGCGCAGGTCAACATCCGTGGCATGCCTCAGGTGCAGACCACGCTCAATGGCGAGCTGTTCCTCGGTGCCGGCGGCGGCGACCAGTACGGCCAGCCCAACCTTGGCACCGCACAGGCCGACTTCGTCGACATTCCGCCGACTTTGTTCGACGGCGTCGACGTGATCAAGTCGCAGACCGCCGCCGACCTGGAGGGCGGCATCAGCGGCACCATCTCGCTGCGCACGCGGCGCCCGTTCGACCTGCCCGAGGGCGTGACCGCGTCCGGCCAGGTCGAGGCCTCATACGGCGACGCGGTGGAGGAGGTCAACGAGCTGTACTCCGGGCTTTTCAGCTACCGCAACCAGCGCTGGGGCGCGCTGCTGTCGGTGTCGTATTCCGATGCCACGCTGGAGAACAAGCGCCCCAGCGTCTGGAGCAACGGAGCGCAGAAGGCCAGCGAGGCCGACGTGGGCTTCGACTTCAACGGCGACGGAGCCATCGGCGGCGACTTCGATCCGGAAGGGTTGCCGCGGGACTACTTCTACAACTGGGTGGCCACCGAGCTGGAGAACCGCCGCACCGAGCGCCAGCGCACCGGCGTCAACGGCTCCTTCCAGTTCCTGGTCAACGACGCGCTGACCCTGGTAGCCGATGCCGCGTACACGAAGCTCGAGGACCTCAACACCTCGGTCGCGGCGCAGCTGCACACCGGATGGGCCACCAACCAGCTGCAGCCCGGTTCCATCGTCGATCCCAATGGCGTGCTGGAGTACGGCGTGTTCGACTACAGCCGTTTCCAGGCCCATTCGCTGGCCGCGCCCAGCGAGTCGGAGTCGCTCAACACCAACCTGGAGCTGCGCTTCGACAACGGCGGGCCGTTCCGCGGCACCCTGCGCTGGGTCCATGGCGACTCGGAGCGTCGCTACACCGAGGCCCGCGCAGACTCGCTGGTGACCCGCGGCAGCGAGATCACTTTGCCCGACGGCAGCACGGTGTGGGCCAACGCCAACGGCCTGGAGTCGGTAAGCGCGGCGATCGACTTCCGCGGCCGCCATCCGCAGCTGGAGATGCTCACCGACGTCTCCGACCCGGCCAACTGGCAGCTGATGTCGACCTGGGCCCAGGGCAACCGGATCAAGGCCACCCTGGATGCGTTCCGCGGCGACGGCGTGTTCGAGTTCGAGGACGGCGTGGTGCGCTCGCTGCAGTTCGGCCTGCGCCATGGCGAGCGTGACTACGACTACACCGCCTACCGCTACCTGTCGCCGGTCTCGCCCGGGCCCTGCGATCCGGCCGACCGCGCGCTGTACTACTTCAAGGACCCGCTGATCGTCGACGCCTGCACCGGCTTCGCCGAAGCGCGGCTGCTGCCGTTCGAGTCGATCCCGGGGTACTGGGCCCGGTTCAACGACTTCGATCCGATCCGGATCACCGGTATAGGCGCCGGCCTGCCCGCGGTCGATCCCCAGGCGATGAAGGATCCGGTCGCCTACCTCGACAGCCTGTACCCGGGCAACGTGGCCTACATGCATGCACCGGATTCGTTCCGGGTCGAGGAGAGGACGCTCTCCGGCTACGTCATGGCCAACCTCGAGGGCACCACCGGCGCCAACGGCATCCCCTGGCAGGCCAACGTCGGCGTGCGCGTGCTGCGGACCGAGACCGGCATCGACCAGTACCAGGTCGACGGCGGCGACTACATCGGCAGCCACGACTGGAACGGCGTCAATCCCGCCAGCGGCGTGAACCGGATCGACAAGACCCGCACCGACGTACTGCCGGCGCTGAACCTGGCCTTCGACCTGTCCGACGAGCAGAAGCTGCGCTTCGGCTACAACAAGGCGATCGCCCGCCAGAGCCTGCCGGACCTCGGCCGCGGCCTGGTGGTGTTCTACGCCGCCAATGGCACGCCGCCGCGCAACCCGGACCTGCCGCCGGACGCGGCGCTGTTCCTCAATGGCCGCGCCGGCAACCCCGACCTGGAGCCGTTCGAGGCGGACTACTACAACACTTCGTGGGAGTGGTACTTCGCCGATGCCTCGCTGCTGAACATCGGCGTGTTCCTGATCGACGTGGCCAACTCGCCGGCCAGCGTGACCCGGGTCGAGCCGATGCCCGACGCCGACGGCGTGGTCCGCGACGGCGGGCCGGTGCAGCGCGTGGTCAATGGCGGCAGCGGCACCATCAAGGGCTTCGAGGCCGGCTACCAGCAGGCCTTCGACTTCCTGCCGGGCTGGCTGTCCGGCTTCGGCGTGAACCTCAACTACACCTACTCCGACGCCGACACCAACGGCCAGGACATCGACGGCAACACCCTGCCGGTGGGCGACAACTCCAAGCACCAGTACAACGCGGTGCTCTGGTACCAGAAGGACCGCCTGCAGGCGCGGCTGGCCTACAACTGGCGCAGCCGTCGCTACAGCGAGCTCAACACTGCCGCCTGGGGCGACGCGCTGGCGATCTGGAACGAGTCGGTGGGCTACCTCGATGCCTCGCTCAGCTACGACATCACTCCACGCTTCACGGTCTACGTGCAGGGCACCAACCTTACCGGCGAGAGCGAGCGCCGCTACGCGCAGTGGAGCAACCACTACTACGACCAGAACATATTCGAGCGCCGCTACTACGCCGGCGTGCGCTTCCGCTTCTGAGGATCTCCCGCGGCCACCGCCACGGTGGTGGCCCTCTCTCGGCCGGCCGGGCATGCTGCACGCCCGCCGGTCCCTTTTTTTGACCAGCACCCTACGGAAACCCGATGACCGTGCCCGACATGCCCCGCCTCGCCGTGTTCGGCGAAGCCCTCACCGACCTGGTCCGCACCGGCGAGGACGGCTGGCGCAGCATTGCCGGCGGCGCCTGCTGGAACGTGGCCCGGGTGGCGGCGACGCTCGGCGTGCCGACGGGCTGGGGCGGCGCGGTCAGCGACGACCTGTTCGGCGCGCGCATCGTCGAGCTGTCGCGCGAGGCCGGACTGGATCCGCGCTTCCTGCAGGTGGTGTCGCGGCCGCCGCTGCTGGCCGTCGTCCACCAGCTCGATCCGCCCCGCTACTTCTTCCTGGGCGAGAACGCCGCCGATCTCGCGTTCGACGAGGCTGCGTTGCCGCCAGGCTGGGACACGGCCTGCGGCTTCGCCCACTTCGGCTGCATCAGCCTGGTGCGGCAGCCGCTCGGCGGGCGCCTGGTGTCGCTGGCCCTGCGCCTCGCCGATGCGGGCGTACCGGTCAGCTTCGATCCCAACTGCCGCAACCTGATGGGCGGGGACTATCCGGAACTGTTCGAGCGCCTCGCCGCGCGCGCCGCGGTGCTGAAGGTCTCGGACGAGGATCTGCGCCACATCTACCCGGATCTGGAAACGGAGGCGGCGCTGGCGCGCGTGCGCACGCTGGCGCCGGAGGCGGTGCTGCTCTACACCCGCGGCGGTGCGGGCATGGACGTGTACTCCGCCGCCGGGCAGTTCTTCCAGCCGGCATTCGCCGTGGCGGTGGTTGATACGGTGGGGGCGGGCGACGCCTGCATCGGCGGATTCCTCGCAAGCCGCCTGCTGCGGCCGGACGCATCGCTGCGCGAGCATGCGCGCTTCGCCGCGGCCGCCGCCGCCGCCGCCTGCACCCGCGCCGGCGCGCATGCGCCCGCCAAAGCGGAAGTCGAGGCGCTGCTGGCGCGCGGCTAGCCGGGCCAGCGGCCGGTCACAGTACCCGCAGCACCTCGTAGCACGCGCCCATGGTGTGGTAGTCGGTCTTGCCGGCCGGGCTCTTCTCGTCGCTGAGCTTGGTGTTGTCAGGACCGAGGATGCGGTACCAGGCCCCGTGCCGGTGGTCGACGAAATGGGTCCAGCTGTAGTCCCACAGCCGGTCGTACCAGTCCCAGTACCCCGCTTCCCCGGTGCGCGCCGCCAACAGGGCGGCGGTAGCCAGGGACTCGGCCTGCACCCAGAAGTACTTGTCGGCGTCGTACACCGCACCATCCGGATCGTTGCCGTAGACCAGGCCCCCGTGCACCGGATCCCAGGCCATGGCCACCGCGCGGTCGAACAGCTCGCGGGCGCGTGGCAGGCGCCAGTCGGCGGGCGCGTGCCGGTCCAGGATCAGCAGCAGCTTGGCCCACTCGGTCTGGTGCCCGGGCTGGAAGCCCCACGGCCGGAAGATGTTGCTGCGGTCGCCGCGGTTGTAGTCCCAGTCCACGCTCCAGTCGGCGTGGTAGTGCTCCCACACCAGGCCGCCGGCCAACGCGGCCTGGCGCCGGGTCATGTTGGCCGCCAGGGTGGCGGCGCGTTCCAGGTAGCGTGCCTCGCCGGTGGCCTCGTACGCCGCCAGCCAGGCTTCGCAGGCGTGCATGTTGGCGTTCTGGCCACGGTAGGGCGAGACGTTCCACGCCGCGTCGGCCTCGTCCGCGTACAGGTCGTGCGCCGGTTCCCAGAAGTGGCGCTCCATCAGGTCCCAGGTCTCCGCGATCCAGCCGCGCGCCTCGTCGAAGCCGGCCTCCAGGGCCTTGGCGTAGGCCAGTACCACGAAGGCCAGGCCATAGCAGTGGTTGGTCGCGTCGGCTACGCGTCCGCGGTGCAGCAGCCAGGCGTAGCCACCGGTGGCCGGATCGCGGTGCGCGGACCGCAGGAAGTCCACGCCATGCTTCACGGCGTCGCGGTAGGCAGGGTCGCCGAAGGCCTGCCAGGCCATCGAGTAGTTGAAGACGAAGCGGGTGCTGCTGACCAGGTGCCGGGTGTGGCGGTCGTAGACCTCGCCGTCGTCGCGGAAGAACTGGAAGAAGCCGCCGTCCGGGTCGATGCAGCGCGGGTGGTAGAAGGCCATCGTGTCGCGCACGTGGCCGAGCAGGAACTCGCGGGAGCGGAAGTCCGGTACCGGACCAGGCCCGGGCTGGGCTGCCGTCATGCGTGGGTGCTCCGGGAAAGGGCAAGGGCGTGGCGCAGTGGGCGTCGACCGACTCCTCCCCGCACCGGCGAGGTAAGGTTACCTCGGCGCCGGCGGCCTGGCATGCCGCAACGCGCAAGCGCCGGGATGTCAGGGCGCGAGGGCGGCCGCGGACTGGCGTTTGACCAGGGTGAACTTCATCACCTGGTGGCGCGGCGCATGCTCGCGGCCTTCGCGGCGGTCGCGGATCCGTTCCAGCACCAGCGATACCGCCGCCTTGCCCATTGCCGTCACCGGCTGGCGGATGGTGGTCAGCTCCGGCCACAGGGTGGTGGCCATCGGCGTGTCGTCGAAGCCGACGATGCTCAGCTCGCCGGGGATGCGCAGGCCCATGCCGTGGGCCATGGCCATCGCCGCGGCGGCCATGTCGTCGTTGCAGCAGAAGATCGCGCTCGGCCGCGGCCGCAGCGCCAGCAGCTGGCGCGCCGCGGCCAGTCCGGAGCGGTAGGTGAACATGCCCTCGGCCAGCAGTTCGGCCGGCACCTCGATCCCGGCCTCGGCCATGGTGTCGAGGAAGGCCTGCCTGCGCAGCTGCGCCGGGGTGTGCCGGGGATCGCCCTCGATGAAGCCGATCCGGCTATGCCCCAGCTCCAGCAGGTGCCGGGTCATGGCGCGCGCGCCGGCGTAGTCGTCGATCCGCACCGAGGCCACCTGCGGCAGCGGCGTGGCCGTGGCCACCGCCACCACCGGGATGCCGCGCGCGTCCAGCTCGCCGATGGTCTGCGGCGAATCGCACAGCGGCGGCGGCACGATCACCCCGTCCACCCCGGCCTCGACCAGGCGCTGCACCGCCGCGCGCTGGCTCTGCAGGCCGGCGCACTTCTCCACCAGCACCTGGGTGCCGGACAGGCTGCTCTGCTCGAGCATGCCCAGCATCAGCTCGTTGAGGTAGGCGGCCGAGGGATTGCTGTACAGCACGCCGATGCGCGCGCTGCCGCGGGTGCGCAGCGAGCGTCCGGCCAGGTTGGGGCAGTAGCCCAGCGCCTGCACCGAGGCCAGCACCCGCTCGCGCAGTTCGGCGCCGACCCGGGTGTTGCCGTTGATCACGCGCGAGGCGGTCATCGCCGAGACCCCGGCGTGGCGCGCCACGTCGAGGATGGTCACGGTAGCGGGAGTCTTGCGCTTGCGCTCGGGCATGCTGGAGGTCCGCGGGGCCGCCGCGCGCGGCCGACCGCCTAGGGTACCCGCTGGCGCCGGCGCCGCGGCACCGCCCGTCAGGGCGTACGCGCGCATACCCAGGCGTCGACCCGTTCCACCCCGGCCCGGCGCAGCGCCAGGGCCGCGGCCTGCAGGGTGGCGCCGGTGGTCATGACGTCGTCCACCAGGGCCACGTGCGCCGGCAGCCGCCCCCGCGCCGCCACCCGGAACGCGCCGCGCAGGTTGCGCCGCCGCGCCATCGCGCCCAGCTCGGACTGCGCCGCGGTGCGCCGGTGCCGCTGCAGCAGCCCGGTCGCCAGCGGCACCCCGGTGGCCCGCGCCAGCGGCCGCGCCAGTTCCAGCGCCTGGTCGTAGCCGCGCTGGCGCAGGCGGCTGCGGTGCAGCGGCACCGGCACCAGCGCCTGCGGGCGCTCGACGCCGTCCAGGGTCTCGGCCAGCAGGCCGGCCAGCAGGCGTCCGGCGGCCAGGTCGCCATGGAACTTGTAGCGCGCCAGCAGGCCATCCACCGGCGGGGCGTAGACGAAGGCGGCGTGGGCGAAGTGCAGCAGCGGCTCGCGCCGCAGGCAGCGGCCGCAGGTGCCGGGCACCGCCAGCGGGATCGCGCAGCGCGGGCAAGCGCAGTGGTTGCGCGGCAGCCACCAGTGGCAGGCCGCGCACATGTCGCGGCCGTCGTCGCCGGGCTCGCCGCACAGCAGGCAGCGCGGGGGCAGGAGGGTGGTGCCGATCCGGGCCGGCAGTCCGCGCAGCCATTGCCGCCAGTTCGCGGCGACCTTGTAAACCAGTGCGTCCATGTCAAGGTTGACAGCTTCCGGAGGTATTTCCAGACTGCCCGCCTCTTCTTGCCCCCGCAGTCAGGAAACTCCCTCCCATGGCCTCGGAAATCCGCCACGACTGGCGCCGCGACGAACTGCTCGCCCTGTTCGACCTGCCGCTGCCGGAACTGCTGTACCGCGCCGCCCGCGTGCACCGCGAGCACTTCGACCCCGCCGAGGTCCAGGTCTCGACCCTGTTGTCGGTCAAGACCGGCGGCTGCCCGGAGGACTGCGCCTATTGCCCGCAGGCCCAGCGCTACCACACCGGGGTGCAGGCCACGAAGCTGATGGACACCGAACAGGTGCTGGAGAAGGCACGCCAGGCCAAGGCCGCCGGTGCCTCGCGCTTCTGCATGGGCGCGGCCTGGCGCAGCCCCAGGGACCGCGACATCCCCAAGGTGGCGGCGATGATCGCCGGGGTGAAGGCCCTGGGCCTGGAAACCTGCGCCACCCTGGGGATGCTCTCGCCGGACCAGGCGCGCGCGCTGCGCGAGGCCGGCCTGGACTACTACAACCACAACCTCGACACCGCGCCGGAGTTCTACGGCGACATCATCCACACCCGCGAATACCAGGACCGCCTGGACACCCTGGCCCACGTGCGCGAGGCCGGGCTGAAGACCTGCTGCGGCGGCATCGTCGGCATGGGCGAGAGCCGCGAGCAGCGCGCCGGCCTGCTGCAGGCCCTGGCCAACCTGCCGGCGCATCCGGACTCGGTGCCGATCAACCGCCTGGTGCGGGTGCCCGGCACGCCGCTGGCGGAAACCGCCGAGCTGGACCCGTTCGAGTTCGTGCGCACCATCGCCGTGGCCCGGATCGCGATGCCGCGCTCGATGGTGCGGCTGTCGGCCGGGCGCGAGTCCATGTCCGACGAACTGCAGGCGCTGTGTTTCATGGCCGGGGCCAACTCGATCTTCTACGGCGAGCAGCTGCTGACCACCCCCAATCCGGCCACCGGGCGCGACCAGGCCCTGTTCGCGCGTCTCGGACTACGTGCGATGCCCCTCGTCGTATGTGATGATCATCACGGAACGGGCACGGTTGCAGGCGCTACCGTGCATGCGCAGATCATCGAGCCGGCATCCGCCTGAGCTGGGATGCGGCTCCCGCAGGTAGGGCTTACGCCCAGGGAAGTGCAGGGAATCATGGGCCGCATCGACATCCGCGAACGCATCCAGTCCGACCACCGCCTCCGCGCCGCGCAGGGCCGGCTGCGCCAGCGGCGCACCATCACCCGCCGCGACGGCGTGCGCCTGGAGGTCGACGGGCAGTGGCTGACCGGCTTCTGCGGCAACGACTACCTGGGCCTGGCCGCGCAGTTCGAGGTCGGCGCCGCGCTGCAGGACGCCGCCGCGCGCGAAGGCGTGGGCGCCACCGCCTCGCACCTGGTGTGCGGCCACCACGCGCTGCACCAGCAGCTGGAGCGCGAGGTCGCCGAATGGCTGGGCGTGCCGCGCGCGCTGCTGTTCGGCAGCGGCTTCGCCGCCAACCTGGCGGTGCAGCAGGCGCTGCTGGAGGACGGCGACGTCTGCGTGCAGGACCGCCTCAACCACGCCAGCCTGATCGACGCCACCCGCCTGGCCGGCGCGCGCCTGCGCCGCTACCCGCACCTGGACGCCGAAGGCGCGATGCGCCAGCTGCGCGGCACCGGCGAGGGTGCGGCGATGCTGGCCACCGACGGCGTCTTCAGCATGGATGGCGACGTGGCCCCGCTGCGCTCGCTGGCGCTGGTGGCGCGCACCGGCGAGGCCCTGCTGTACGTGGACGATGCCCACGGCGCTGGTGTGCTCGGCCCGCAGGGCCGCGGCAGCGTGGCCGAGGCCGGACTGGGCGTGGCCGACGTGCCGCTGCAGCTGGTCACCCTGGGCAAGGCCCTGGGCGGCTACGGCGCGGTGGTGGCCGGCGACGCCGACCTGATCGAACACCTGGCTGGCACCGCGCGCCCGTACCTGTACACCACCGCGCTGCCGCCGGCCCTGGCCGCCGCTTCGCTGGCAGCGCTGAAGCTGGCCCGCCGCGACGACTGGCGCCGCGAGCGCCTGCGCGAGCTGGTGGGCCTGTTCCGCGAGGGCGCCAGCCGCTTCGGCCTGGAACTGATGCCCTCGAACACGCCGATCCAGCCGATCGTGTGCGGTAGCGAGGCCAGCGCGCTGGCCATGTCCGCGGCGATCGAGCGGGCCGGCTTCCTGGTCACCGCGATCCGGCCGCCCACCGTCCCCGAGGGCAGTTCGCGCCTGCGCGTGACCCTCTCGGCCCTGCACACCCCGCAGCAGGTGCAGGCGCTGCTGGCTGCGATCGCCGATGCGCGCGAGCGCGTCGACAACGGACGCGAAGCCGTGGCGTGAGTACCACCGCGCCAACGCCGGAACGCCGGCAGGTGTGGGAAGCGATGTCCGAGTTGTACCTCGACACGGACGTCGACGCCGAAGTGCTGACCCGCGTCGCCGGGGTGCTGGCGCAATCGCCGTACTCGCTGGACGAGCTGCAGAAGATCCTGCGCAACGAGGTCCACCCGGTGCTGGTGCCCAACCTGTGCAGCGTGGCGCCGGTGTGGGACGGCTTCGACCCGGAATGGCTGGCCGCAAAGATCGGCGCCCACCTGCGGCGGCCGTGGCCGGTGCGCTGGTGGCGCGCGCGGGTGATGCGCAGCCACGCCATCATCCTCTGGCACCGCCTGATCCGGCGCATCGCCTCGGCCCGGCGCCGCCACCATTGAGCGGCGTACGTCGCCCGCCATGGGCGACAATGCACGCATGCACATCGAAACCCTCGGCAGCGGACCGGACCTGGTCCTGATCCATGGCTGGGCGCTGCACGGCGGCGTGTTCGCGCCGCTGGCCGAACGCCTTGCCCCGCGCTTCCGCCTGCACCTGGTCGACCTGCCCGGGCATGGCCACAGCCGCGACTCGCAGGTGCCGCTGCAGCCGGCCGCGGTCGCCAGCGAGATCGCCTCGCGCGTGCCGCCGGCGCTGTGGCTGGGCTGGTCGCTGGGCGGCCTGTTCGCGCTGCGCGCCGCCGCCTCGCTGCCCACCGTGCGCGGCCTGGTGATGGTCGCGGCCACGCCGCGCTTCGTGCGCGCACCGGACTGGCCGCACGCGGTGGAACCGGCGGTGTTCGAACAGTTCGCGCGCGACCTGGAGCAGGACTACGACGGCACCCTCGAGCGCTTCATCGCCCTGGACACGCTCGGCTCCGAGCATGGCCGCGCCGAGCTGAAGTCGCTGCGCACCCTGCTGCACGCGCGCGGGCGCCCGCAGCCGGAAGCACTGCACGCCGGCCTGCAGCTGCTGGAATCCACCGACCTGCGCCGCAGCCTGCCCTCGCTGGCGGTGCCCAGCCTGTGGCTGGCCGGGCGCCGCGACCGCCTGGTCAATCCGCGCGGCATGGCCGCCGCCGCCGGGCGCGCGCCGGGATCGCGCTTCGTGGAACTGCCCGGCGCCGGGCACGCACCGTTCCTCGGGCATGTCGATGCGGTCGCAGCGCAGCTGCTGGCTTTCGTCGACAATACCGGGCCCTGAGCCGCCCTCCGCCATGGATCCCGTATTCGACCCCCGCCAGGTGCGCCGCGCCTTTTCCCGCGCCGCCGCCGGCTACGACGATGCCGCCGCCCTGCAGGCGGAAGTGCGCACGCGCCTGCTCGAGTCGCTGGTCTACCTCGACGACAAGGTGCCGCAGGTGGTGCTGGACCTCGGCAGCGGCACCGGCCATGCCGCCGCGGCCATGCGCAAGCGCTGGCCGAAGGCGCAGGTGGTCGCCGTGGACCTGGCCCTGCCGATGCTGCGCCAGGCGCGCCGCCAGGCCGGCTGGTGGAAGCCGTTCGCGCGCGTGTGCGCCGATGCGCGCGCGCTGCCGCTGGCGGACAACAGCGTGGACGTGATCTTCTCCAACCTCTGCCTGCAGTGGGTGGAGGACCTGCCGGCGGTGTTCGCCGGCTTCCGCCGCGTGCTCAGGCCGGGCGGCCTGCTGCTGTGCTCCAGCTTCGGCCCGGAAACCCTGGTCGAACTGCGCGAGGCCTTCTCCGTGGCCGACGAGGCGCCGCACGTGAGCCCGTTCGTCTCGATCGCCGGCTTTGGCGACGCCCTGGTGCAGGCCGGTTTCCGCGACCCGGTGCTGGACCGCGACCTGTTCACCCTGACCTACACCGGCCTGCCGGCGCTGATGCGCGAACTGCGCGCGATCGGTGCGACCAATGCGCTGGCCAGCCGCCGCCGCAGCCTGACCGGCCGTGCCCGCTTCGCCGCCGCCGAAGCCGCCTACGAACCGCTGCGCGACGCCGACGGGCGCCTGCCCAGCACCTGGGAAGTGATCTACGCCCAGGCCTGGGCCCCGGACCCCGGCGCCCCGATCCGCCACGGCGGCCACGAGATCGCCGCCGTCCCCGTCTCCTCCATCCCCATCCGCCGCCGCAATCCCTGAGGCGCGTGGCGCGCCTCCCCCACCGGGGAGGCGCCGGGGAGAAGGTCGGCACGCCTGCGCGACCAGCACTCCGCCGTGCGCAAAGCCCCGGATGCGCTTCGCTTATCCGGGCTACGCGCGATTACGAATCACAAATCACAAATCACGAATTCCCGCTCTCACCCCACCTGGGCAATCCAGTCCTGCAGGTTGTAGTAGTTCGTCACCCGCGCGATCTTGCCGTCGCGGATGTCGAAGAACGCGCCGCCGGGCAGCACGTAGGCCTGGCCCTTGGCCGGCGGCAGGCCCTCGTCGTCCTTCAGGTACTGGCCGTGGACCACGTACTCGGCCGCCGCGCGGGTGCCGTCGGCCGTGGCCAGGACCACGATGTCCTCCAGCCGCTCGCGGTAGCTGGCGTCCATGCGCTGCATGAAGGCGGCGAAGGCCTCGCGGCCGGTCTCGCGCGGGCCCTGGTTGAGGTCGTGGACCACGTCCTCGGCCAGCAGCGCGAGCATGGCCTGGCGGTCGCCGCGGTTGAACGCGTCGTAGTAGGCGGTGACCAGGACAATGGCCCGGGCCTGCGGGGTGGTGTCGTTGCTCATCTTGGTTCCGGTGGAGGGAAGGCCGCGCATGATACGGCGCGCTTCAGGCCACGCGCGCCACCAGGTCGCGGTGGAAGAAGTAGACCTCCTGCAGCAGGAAGCGCCACTGGGTCTGGAAGCTGCGGAAGCGGGTGCTGGGCGTGGGCGAGCCGGCCGCCTCGATGCCCAGGTGCCGGCACAGGCGCAAGGCGCGGGACATGTGCAGCGGGTCGCTGACGATGATCGCGCTGTGCAGGTCGCGCTGCCGCATCAGTTCGCGCGCCTGCAGCAGGTTCTGCAGGGTGGTGCGCGAGGAGGTCTCGATCAGGATCGCCTCTTCCGGGATGCCCTGGCGCACGGCGTAGCGCCGCGCCACCTGGGATTCGGCGAAGCGCGCGCCGGTGCCGTAGCCGCCGGTGAACAGCAGCACCGGGGCGTAGCCGGCGCGGTACAGGTTCAGGCCGTGGCGGATGCGTTCCTCGAACACCGGCGAAGGCCGCGCGTCGTAGGCGGCGGCGCCGAGCACGATGATCGCGTCGGCCGGGCGCGCATCGTCGCGGTGCCCGACCCATACGATCCAGCCGGCCACGCCGGCCAGCCAGGCCAGGACCAGCAGCATCAGCCGTGCCATCCAGCGGCCGAATCCGCCGCCGCGCCGGCGCCGCGATCTCAGGCGCGCCAAGGCAATGCCTCCAGGTCCACGTTGCCTCCGGTGAGGATCACGCCCACGCGCTTGCCGGCCAGCTGCGGCGCACGCGCCAGCACCGCGGCCAGGGCCAGCGCCGAGGACGGTTCGATGGTCTGCTTGAGCACCTGCCAGGCCAGGCGCATGGCCTCCAGGGTGGCCGCGTCATCGACCACTGCGACCTCGGCGCCGGCCGCGCGCAGCACCGCCAGGTTGGGTGCGCCGATGCGCGCGCGCAGGCCGTCGCACACGGTGTCCGGGACGAAGTCCTGCGGCGGCGCGCCATGCGCCAGGGCATGCGCGGCATCCGCGGCGCCGGCCGGTTCGGCCAGCAGCAGGCGGCAGCCGCGCCCGGCGACTTCCAGCGCCAGCGCGCAGCCGGCCGCCAGGCCGCCGCCGCCGACCGGCGCCACCAGCACGTCCAGGCCGCCGGCCTGGTCCAGCAGTTCCAGCGCGGCCGTGCCCTGGCCGGCGATCACCAGCCGGTTCTCGTAGGGATGCACGATGCTGGCGCCGGTTTGCGCGGCGACGTCCGCGCAGGTGGCCTCGCGCGCGGCCTGGGTGGGCGCGCAGCGCCACAGCACGGCGCCGTGGCGGCTGATGTTGGCCAGCTTGGCCCCGACCGCGCCCTCCGGGACGACCACGTGGCAGGGAATGCCGCGCTCGCGCGCGGCCAGCGCCAGGGCGGCGCCGTGGTTGCCGGAGGAGTGGGTGACCACGCCGCGGGCGGCGGCTTCGGCATCCAGCGCCGCCACCGCGTTGCAGGCGCCGCGGAACTTGAACGCGCCGCTGCGCTGCAGGTGTTCGGCCTTCAGGAACAGGGTGCAGCCGGCCAGTGCGTCGAGCGTGCGCGAGCGCAGCACCGGGGTGGTGGCTGCCCGGCCTGCGATGCGCGCGGCGGCGGCGAACACCTCGTCGGCGGCGGGCAACTGGGGGATCATGCGACACAGGTTAACTGAACGGCCCCGCCGCCGACCCCTGCCCAAGGCTGCATTGGGGCGCGGGAGCGGCAAGGGTTAAGCACGGATTCAAAGCGCGGCACCGAAGCTGCCGGCATACCGTACAGGGGGTGGCCCATGAAACTGAGGATGCTGAGCGGACTGGCCTGCGCCCTGGCGCTGTCCGGTTGCGCGACCTACGACTACGTGGGCACCGGCTACGGTGGCGACTATTACAGCGGTGCGCCGGTCACCGAGTACCACTACCACGAGTACGGTTACGGCTACCCCTATTACCGCTACACCCCGGGCGTCTCGCTGGGGGTGCATTACTACTACGGCGGGCGTTACCCGGCCTACGGCTATCCCGCCTACCCGTACTACCACGCGCCGT
>NZ_ALIP01000083.1:0-52619 GCF_000283075.1 Pseudoxanthomonas sp. GW2 | reverse complement strand
GCGCCCGGCAGCTCGTCCAGGAACATGCGGCGCAGCACCCGGATGTTCTCGGTGTCGTGGTTGAGTGCGGCGGCGGCCGCGGCGTTGTCCCAGTCCGGCAGGCTGCCGGCGGTGGCCAGCGCGGCACGCACGGCCTGCAGCAGCTGGGCGCTGGGCATCGGCTTGACCAGGACCTCGCGGAAGCCGGCCTCCAGCGCCGGGGCGTGGGCGGCCGGGTCGGAATGGGCGGTGTGGGCCAGCGCCGGCGGCGGCTCCGGCCAGTG
The DNA here is from genome assembly GCF_000283075.1 of Pseudoxanthomonas sp. GW2. Lineage (NCBI taxonomy): Bacteria > Pseudomonadati > Pseudomonadota > Gammaproteobacteria > Lysobacterales > Lysobacteraceae > Pseudoxanthomonas > Pseudoxanthomonas sp. GW2. Next base: position 52,356 of record NZ_ALIP01000083.1, on the reverse strand, counting down.
TGCCTGCAGCTGCCGCAGCAGCTCGATGCCGGAGCCGTCGGGCAGGGTCAGGTCGATGAGCCAGAGGTCATGGCGCATGGCGGTGCCGTGCGCCAGTGCCTGTTGCTGGGTGGCCACCAGTTCCACGGTGGCGGGGAGGGATTCGAGCACGGCCTGGAAATAGGCCTGGCTGATGCTGTCGTCCTCGACCAGCAGGACCCGCGGGGTGGCGGGCACGGAGGGTTCTCGCGCTCCCATGTGGCTGACTCCCTGTCGGCTGGGTGCATCCTAGCGCAGGGGCGCCGCCCCGCAAGGGTATCCGTTCAGATTTGGGACACGCCGCAGGCGCATTCCGGGATAATGCCCGCCCCCTTGCCGCCCCGAAGCCTCCGCCACGTGGCCCGATTCGACCGTACCCCGTTCCAGACCCGCATCCTCGACCTCAGCCACGACGGCCGCGGCGTCGCCCGCCGCGAGGACGGCAAGACCGTGTTCGTCGCCGGCGCGCTGCCCGGCGAGCTGGTGCTGGCCGAGCCCACCGCGCGCAGCCGCCGCTTCGACGAGGCGCGCACCCTCCAGGTGCTGGAGCCCTCCGCCGACCGCGTGCTGCCGCGTTGCCCGCATTTCGGCACCTGCGGCGGCTGCGTGCTGCAGCACCTGGACGAGGACAAGCAGATCCTGGCCAAGCAGCACGTGCTGCTGGAGAACCTGGAGCGGATCGGCAAGGTCCAGCCGGGCGAGGTGCTGCCGCCGCTGACCGCGTCCAGCTGGGGCTACCGGCGCAAGGGCCGGTTCTCGGTGCGCCGGGTCAACAAGAAGGACAAGACCCTGGTCGGCTTCCGCGAGCAGGACCCGCGCTTCGTCGCCGACCTGCGCGAGTGCCATACCACCATCCCGCAGATCGGGATGAAGGTGGCCGCGCTGTCGGCCCTGGTCGACGGCCTGCAGGCGCGCGAGAGCATCCCGCAGATCGAGTTCATCGCCGGCGACGACGCCATCGCCCTGACCGTGCGCCACCTGGTGCCGCTGGGCGAGGCCGATCGCGCCGCGCTGGCCGCGTTCGGCCGCGAGCATGGTTTCGCCATCTTCCTGCAGCCCAAGGGCATCGACAGCGTGCATCCGCTGGAGGAGCCGGCGCCGGAGCTGGCCTTCCGCCTGCCACGGTGGAACGTGGAGCTGGCGTTCCAGCCGCTGGACTTCATCCAGGTCAATGCCCGCCTCAACGAGCAGATGATCGCCCGCGCCCTGGAACTGCTGGACACCTCGCCCGGGCACCGGGTGCTGGACCTGTTCTGCGGCCTGGGCAACTTCACCCTGCCGCTGGCGCGCCAGGTGCGCGAAGTGGTGGGCGTGGAGGGCGATCCGGGCCTGGTGGCCCGCGCCCGCGCCAATGCCGAGCACAACGGCCTGGCCAACGCCCAGTTCTTCGCCGCCGACCTGACCCAGGACCAGCGCGGGACGCCGTGGATGCGCCAGGGCTTCGACCGCCTGCTGCTGGACCCGCCGCGCTCCGGCGCCGAGGAAGTGCTCAGGCAGCTGCCGCTGCAGGACATGGACCGCATCGTCTACGTCAGCTGCCATCCCGGTTCGCTGGCCCGCGACGCCGGGTTCCTGGTCAACGAGCGCGGCTACAGGCTGGTCTCGGCCGGGGTGATGGACATGTTCCCGCACACCGCGCACGTGGAGAGCATCGCCCTGTTCCAGCGCTGACCGCCGCCGGCCCGCGCCGGCGCCCGCGATCGGCGACAATACGCGGCCCGTTTGCCGCCCCGAGCCCATGTCCCGACTGCAGTTCCAGCTCCAGACCACCGATGGCGCCGCCCGCCGCGGCCGCCTGACCTTCCCGCGCGGCACGGTGGAGACGCCGGCGTTCATGCCAGTGGGCACCTATGGCTCGGTCAAGGGCGTGCTGCCGGGGCAGATCCGCGACCTGGGCGCGCAGATCATCCTCGGCAACACCTTCCACCTGTACCTGCGCCCGGGCCTGGACGTGATCGCCGACCACGGCGGGCTGCACGGCTTCGCGCGCTGGGACGGGCCGATCCTGACCGACTCCGGCGGCTTCCAGGTGTTCTCCCTGGCGCACCGCCGCAAGATCACCGAACAGGGCGTGACCTTCGCCTCGCCGACCGATGGCGCCCGGGTGTTCCTGGGGCCGGAGGAGAGCATGAAGATCCAGAAGGTGCTCGACTCGGACATCGTCATGATCTTCGACGAGTGCACCCCGTACCCGGCCAGCGAGGACGTGGCCCGGCGCTCGATGGAGCTGAGCCTGCGCTGGGCGCGGCGCTCGCGCGATGCCCACGACGGGCTGGGTAACGACGCCGCCCTGTTCGGCATCGTCCAGGGCAGCGTCTACCACGACCTGCGCAGCCGCTCGCTGGATGGGTTGCAGGCCATCGGTTTCGACGGCTACGCCATCGGCGGCCTGGCCGTGGGCGAGCCGGAGGCCGAGCGCAACGCCATGCTCGAGCACCTGCATCCGCGCCTGCCGGCCGACCGCCCGCGCTACCTGATGGGCGTGGGCCGCCCGGAGGACCTGGTCGAGGGCGTGGCCCGCGGCGTGGACATGTTCGACTGCGTCATGCCCACCCGCAACGCGCGCAACGGACACTATTTCACCTCCTTCGGCACGGTCCGCATCCGCAACGCCCGCTACGAGCGGGACACGGACCCGATCGAGCCGGGCTGCGGCTGCGTGGCCTGCAGCGGCGGCTACAGCCGCGCCTACCTGCGCCACCTGGACCGATGCAACGAGATGCTGGGGCCGATCCTGGGCACCCTGCACAACCTCTGGTACTACCAGAAGCTGATGGCGGACATGCGCGCGGCGATCGAGCAGGGCCGGTTCGAGGCCTTCCGCCGCGGGTTCTACGCCGCCCGCGGCGCCGGCTGAGCCGGCGCCTGCGCCGGCGGGGCAGGGCGTCGGGAACCGGGCGCCGGGGGAAAAGGTCCCAGCTACGGTTGCAATGGGGGCGGGCCGCCCCTATGGCATAATCCACGGCTATTTTCAGCCTTGACAGGAACCACCGATGAGCCTTCTCGCCACCCTCAGCCCGACCGCCATCATCGCCGCGGCCCCCGCGCCGCAGGGCGGCTTCGGCATGCTGCTGTTCCCGATCATCCTGATCGCGATCATGTACTTCCTGATGATCCGCCCGCAGATGAAGCGGCAGAAGGAGCACCAGGCCATGCTCGGCAAGCTGCAGCGCGGCGACGAGGTGCTGACCAACAGCGGCATCGCCGGCGTGGTCACCGAGATCGGGGAGAACTTCGTCACCGTCGAGATCGCCGACAACGTCCGCATCCGCGTGCAGAAGGCCGCCATCGGCAACGTGCTGCCCAAGGGCACCCTGAAGTCCGCCTGATCCGTCCGTTCCACCACTGAGCGTGGTCCCGCGGGGCGGGGCCGCGCGGGGTCCCGCAATGCTCGAGTTTCCCCGCTGGAAATACCTGGTCATCCTGGCCGTGCTGGCGCTCAGCGTGCTGTACGCGCTGCCCAACGTGTACCAGAGCGACTACGCCGTGCAGATCACCGGCAACCGCGGTGCCGCCCTGGACCAGGCGCTGTCCGAGCGCGTCGCCGGCGCGCTGTCGTCCGCCGGCGTGACGCCCAAGTCGGTCGCGGTCGAGGGCGACAACCTGCTGGTGCGCCTGGACGACGCCGAGGCGCAGACCCTGGCCGCCGACGCACTGCGCGGCAGCCTGGGCGAGAACTACACCGTCGCCCTGAACCTGGCCTCCAACGTGCCGGACTGGCTGGAGCGCATCGGCGCCAAGCCGATGGTGCTGGGCCTGGACCTGCAGGGCGGCGTGCACTTCGTGCTGCAGGTCGACCAGAAGGCGGCGCTGGACAAGCGCCTGGACGCCTACACCGAGGACGTGCGGGTGACCCTGCGCGACCGCCGCATCCGCTACACCGCGGTCGACCGCCGCCCCGACAACACCATCGCCGTGGCCCTGGCCAGCGGCGCCGACCCGGCCCAGGCCCGCACCGTGCTGGCGCAGGCGCTGCCGGCGATGTCGGTCGAGGTGCAGGGCGGCAACCGCCTGCTGGTGCGGATCCCGGAAACCGAGCTGCAGCAGATCGCCGGCTCGGCGATCGAGCAGAACATCACCACCCTGCGCAACCGCGTCAACGAACTGGGCGTGGCCGAGCCGATCATCCAGCGCCAGGGCGAGGAGCGCATCGTGGTGCAGCTGCCCGGCGTGCAGGACACCGCCGAGGCCAAGCGCATGATCGGCGCCACCGCGACCCTGGAGTACCGCGCGGTGGTCGAGGGCAGCGCGATCGACGCGGTGCGCACCGGCCGGGTGCCGCCGGAAGCCAAGGTCTACTACCGCCGCGACGGTTCGCCGGTGCTGCTGAGCAAGCGCGTGATCGTGACCGGCGACCAGATGGTGGCCGCGCAGAGCACGGTCGACCAGAACGGCCTGCCGGCGGTCAGCGTGACCCTCAACAACGTCGGCGGCGACCGCATGTTCGAGTTCACCAGCGCCAACGTCGGCAAGCCGATGGCGGTGGTCTACACCGAGCGCATCCCGCAGGTGAAGATGGTCAACGGCCAGGAAGTGCGCAGCTTCCGGGTCAAGGAGGAAGTGATCTCCGTGGCCAACATCAACGGCGTGTTCGGCAAGAACTTCCAGACCACCGGCCTGGAGAAGGCCGAGGCCGACGACCTGGCCAAGCTGCTGCGCGCCGGCTCGCTGGCCGCGCCGATGGACTTCGTCGAGGAGAAGATCGTCGGCCCCAGCCTGGGCAAGGAGAACGTGGAGCGCGGCGTCACCGCGGTGCTGTACGCGTTCCTGTTCACCCTGGTGTTCTTCGCCGTGTACTACCGCATGTTCGGCGTGCTGACCGGCATCGCGCTGCTGTTCAACCTGCTGATCGTGGTCGCGGTGATGTCGCTGTTCGGCGCCACCATGACCCTGCCGGGCTTCGCCGGCCTGGCGCTGTCGATCGGCCTGTCGGTGGACGCCAACGTGCTGATCAACGAGCGCATCCGCGAGGAGCTGCGCGCCGGCGTGCCGCCCAAGGCGGCGATCGCCAACGGCTACGAGAAGGCCTCCGGCACCATCTTCGACGCCAACCTCACCGGCATCCTCGCCGGCATCGCGCTGTACGCCTTCGGAACCGGCCCGCTGAAGGGCTTCGCCGTGACCATGGTGATCGGCATCTTCGCCTCGATGTTCACCGCGATCACCGTGTCGCGCTCCCTGGCGGTGCTGGTGTACGCCCGCCGCAAGAAGCTCAAGTCCCTGGCCGTCTGAGGGAAGGAAACCGGACATGAAGATCTTCCCGCTGACTTTTATCCCGCACGAGCCGCGCATCGACTTCATGAAGATGCGCTGGGTGGCGATGGTCGCCGCCGTGCTGATGTTCGTGGCCGCCCTGGCCGGCATCGCCAAGGGCTTCAACTACGCCCTGGACTTCACCGGCGGCACCGTGGTCGAGGTGCGCTTCGCCCAGTCCACCCCGGTCGACCAGGTGCGCGAGCGCCTGGCCGGCGCCGGCTACGAGGGCGCGCAGGTGCAGAGCTTCGGCAGCGGCACCGACGTGCTGGTGCGGCTGCAGCCGCGCGACGGCCAGACCACCACCGACGCCAACAACCGCACCGCGCAGGAGGTGCTGGCCGCGGTCTCCACCGCGGAAAACCCGGCCACCCTGATGCGCACCGAGTTCGTCGGTCCCCAGGTGGGCCGCGAGCTGGCCATGAACGGCCTGTACGCGGCGCTGTTCGTGGTGGTGGGCTTCCTGATCTACATCGGCTTCCGCTTCGAGTGGAAGTTCGCGGTCTCCGCCACCCTGACCACGCTGTTCGACGTGCTGGTGGTGGCCGGCTACTTCGCCTGGAGCGGGCGCGACTTCGACCTGACCGTGCTGGCCGGCCTGCTGTCGGTGATGGGCTTCTCGATCAACGACACCATCGTGGTGTTCGACCGCGTGCGCGAGAACTTCCGCTCCATGCGCGCGGAGCCGCACGAGATCTTCAACCGCTCGATCAACCAGACCCTGTCGCGCACCATCATCACCTCGCTGGTGTTCTTCCTGTCGGTGCTGGCGCTGTACCTGTATGGCGGCGGCTCGCTGGAGGGCCTGGCCCTGACCCAGATGATCGGCGCCGTGGTCGGCACCCTGTCCTCGATCTTCCTGGCCTGCCCGCTGCTGACCATCGGCTTCCTGAAGGTCACCAAGCAGGACCTGCTGCCCAAGGCCAGGGACGAGGCGGAGCTGGCGCGCCGTCCGTAAGCAGGCGCCGCCTGCAGCATTGGAAAAGCCGCCCCTGGGCGGCTTTTCTTTTGCCTCCCCAACCCTTCCCCGCGTGTGGGGGAGAGAGGGCAGGGTGCCAGGCACGGTTTGCACCCGCGGCACGGTTGCCATCCCGCACCCACCCCAGCCCCTCCCTGTTGCAGAGGGGGCGGGCAGGCACCAGGCACGAAAAAAGCCGCCTACCCCGGAGGGCAGGCGGCTTTTCCAGACGGATCTCAGTTGAACGCGGCGGCGTAGCCGGTGTTGACCACCAGCTTCTGCAGCTCGTCGGCGACCTTCACGTTGCCGGCGATGATCTGGCGGCCGTCCGGGCCGCGCTCGTCCATGCGCGCGGCGTTGCCGCCGCGGAAGTCGCACACCCGGCCACCGGCCTCGCGCACCAGCAGCACGCCGGCGGCGATGTCCCAGGCCTTCACCCCGGCCTCGAAGTAGGCGTCCAGGCGGCCGCAGGCCACGTAGGCCAGGTCGAGGGCGGCCGAACCGGTGCGGCGCACGTCCTCGGCGTGGGCCAGCAGCGCGTCCACGCACTTGAGCTGGGCGCTGGCGCGGGCGCGCTCGCGCGGCGGGAAGCCGGTGCCGATCACGGTCCCGGACAGGTCCTTGCGCTCGGCCACCCGGATCTTCTTGTCGTTGAGCACCGCGCCGGCACCGCGGCTGGCGGCGAACAGCTCGTTGCGCAGCGGGTCGAAGATCACCGCGTCGATCGGCTCGCCGTTGTCGACCAGGGCGATGGACACGCAGTAGTGCGGGAAGCCGCGCAGGTAGTTGCTGGTGCCGTCCAGCGGGTCGATCACCCACTGGAAGCGCGACTGGCGGCCTGGCTGGTGGCCGCCTTCCTCGCCCAGCACGCCGTAGTCCGGGTAGGCACGGCGCAGCTCCTTCACGATGACCTTCTCGGCTTCGGCGTCGACCTCGCTGGCGTAGTCCATGCGCTGCTTCTGGACCACGTTCAGGGCGTCGAGGCGGTTGATGTTGCGCAGCAGGACGTTACCGCCCAGGCGCGCGGCCTTGACCATGACGTTGACGGCGGGTTTGAGCATGGCGAAGGCTCCCGGTAAAGGCTGTGGGGGTTGGGCGAATTAAAAGAGCGTTCCGGCACGCGAGGCCGGCCGCGCAGTTTACCATCTGCGCCATGTCCGAATCCCCCATCGCCCCACAATCCGCCGCCGGGGCCGCCGGCGCCATCCGCATCGTCCTGGTCGGCACCCAGCACCCGGGCAACATCGGCGCCGCCGCGCGCGCGATGAAGACCATGGGCCTGTCCAGGCTGGTCCTGGTCAGCCCGGAAAAGCCGCTGGACGACACCGCCTACCGCCGTTCCGCCGGCGCCGAGGACGTGCTCGACCGCGCCCCGGTATACGCCACCCTGGCCGAGGCGGTGGCCGACTGCCGCATGGTGCTGGGCTGCACCGCGCGCAGCCGCCGGGTGCAGCTGGAGCAGCTGGAGCCGGACGCGGCCGCGCAGCGGGCGCTGCAGGCCACCGCCGAGGGGCCGGTGGCGATCGTATTCGGGCGCGAGCGCACCGGCCTGACCAACGAGGAGCTGCAGCTGTGCCACGCCTCGGTGCACATCCCGTCCGATCCGGCGTTCAGCTCGCTCAACCTGGCCGCGGCGGTGCAGGTGCTGGCCTACGAGGTGCGGCTGGCGGTGCTGGCCGCCGATCCGGCTCCGGCCGAGCCGTTGCCGCCGGACGCGCAGCCGGCCACCCATGAGCAGCTGGAAGGCTTCTTCGCGCAGCTGGCGCAGACCCTGGACGAGATCGACTTCCACAAGGGGCGCTCCCCGGATTCGGCCATGCGCAAGCTGCGCCGGCTGTTCGTGCGCACCGGCCTGACCGCGCACGAGGTGCGGCTGCTGCGCGGGGTGCTGGCCGATGCCCAGCGCATGGCGCGGCTGGCTGGCGCGGCGGGCAAGGGGCCGCTGTCGCCCTGAGCGGCTTTCGGCTAGGCTTTGCCGGTCACAGGGGGGATTCACGCTTGTCGAGCATGCGCAATCCGGTCCTGGTGGCGCCGCGGGCGCTGCCGGGTGCGTCGAGGTACGGCCGGGCGATGGCCGTTGCGGTGGCCTTCCTCCGGGCCGATCCTTGCCCTGCCAAGGCCGCGCCGTCCCGGCGCCGGCTGGCCTGCACGGAGGGCGAATGAAGCTGCGCATGGGCCTGCAGGCCAGGTTCCTGGCCTCGATGTCGCTGCTGCTGCTGGTGGTCCTGGTGCTGCTCGGCCTGGTCCTGCAGCGGCAGCAGGCCATGCGCCAGGAGTCGGAGGAGCTCAGCCGCGCGGCGATCCACGAACTGATCGACGCGCACCTGCATGCGCGCGCCCGTACCCTGGCGCAGCAGCTGGCCACCAGCCTGGCCCGGCCGCTGCAGGAGGGCGACACCGAGGCGATCGCCGCGCTGCTGCGCGAGCAGCGCCAGGACGGCCTGGTCCGGTACCTGCAGGTGGCCGACGCGCACGGGCGGGTGGTGCAGGAAGCCGGGCGCGCCGACGCGGGGCCGTTCCGGGTGATCGAGCCGCCGGCCGGGGCCCCGCCGGTGGCCGAGGTGGTGGTGCGCCAGGACGAGGACGTGCTCGAGGCGATCGCGCGGGTCCGCCGCGACGGCCGCCGCATCGGCCAGGTCCGGGTGGGCCTGGCGCTGGAGGTCGCGCACCGCTTCGAGGAGCAGAACCTGCAACGCCTGCGCGAGCGCGCCGACGAGCTGGCGCGGCGCCAGAACGCCTGGGTGGCGCTGCTGCTGGGCCTGCTGCTGGCCGTGGTGCTGGGCATGGCCTGGTACGTGCAGCGGGTGCTGGTGCGGCCGATCCGCGACCTGGCCGCCTCGGCGCGCCGGATCGAGGCCGGCGACTACAACGTCCAGGTGCGCGCCAGTGCCCGCAACGACGAACTGGGCGAGCTGGAGCGCGCGTTCAACCGCATGAGCGAGAGCGTGGCACGCCACGACCGCGACGTGCGCCAGATCGCCTATACCGATCCGCTGACCGGCCTGACCAACCGCCTGGCCTTCCGCGAGGACCTGGAACAGCGCCTGGAGCAGCTGCACGGCTCCGGCCGCCAGCTGGCGCTGCTGTTCGCCGACATCGACGACTTCAAGCGGGTCAACGACACCCTCGGCCACGAGGCCGGCGACGAGGCCCTGCTGCAGTTCGCCACCCGCATCCGCGAGGCGGTCCGCCGCCACGGCGGCCCGGACGCGCGGCTGGCGCGCTTCGGCGGCGACGAATTCGTGATCCTGGTCGAGGGCGAGGACGTGCGGCCGCTGGCCACCCGCCTGGCCGGGGTGCTGGTGGCCGAACTGCGCGACCCGCTGCAGATCGAGGGCCGCCAGGTGTTCCTGGGCACCTCGATCGGCATCACCCTGTTCCCCGAGGACGCCACCGGCGCCAGCGGCCTGATGAAGAACGGCGACATCGCCATGTACCAGGCCAAGAGCGCCGGCAAGAACGGCTTCCGCTTCTACAGCCGGGCCATGGACCACGCCGTCGAGCGCCGCGCGCACATGGAGCAGGAACTGCGCGGCGCCTGGGAGCGCGGCGAGGTCAGCGTGGTCTACCAGCCGATCGGCCGCACCAGCGATGGCCGGATCGTCGGCGCCGAGGCGCTGCTGCGCTGGCAGCACCCGGAACTGGGCACGATCTCGCCGGCGGCGTTCATCGACGTGGCCGAGCAGAGCGGACTGATCGACCAGCTCGGCCCGCGCGTGCTGCGCCAGGCCTGCATCGACGCGGCGCGCTGGGCGCGCGAGTGCGGCGGCGAGCCGCCGTTCGTCTCGGTCAACGTGTCGCCGCGCCAGCTGCGCCACGGCGAGCTGCCGGGGATCGTGGCCCAGTGCCTGGCCGAGTCCGGGCTGCCGGCCGGGTGCCTGCACCTGGAGCTGACCGAGACCGCGCTGATCAGCGACGAGCTGCAGGCCGGGGCGCTGCTGACCCGGCTGCACGCCACCGGCGTGAAGGTCTGGCTGGACGACTTCGGCACCGGCTTCTCCGGCCTCAGCCACCTGCGCCGGGTGCCGGTGGACGGGCTCAAGATCGACCGTAGCTTCATCGCCGACATGCAGCGCGACCCGGACGACCTGGCCCTGACCAGCGCGATCGTCGCCATGGCCCACTCGCTGGGCATCACCGTGGTGGCCGAGGGCGTGGAGAAGCAGGCGCAGCTGGACCTGCTGGCCGGCCTGGGCTGCGACCTGGTCCAGGGCTACTGGCTCAGCCACCCGCTGGGCGCCGAGGAGCTGGCCGCGCGGCTGGCGGCGCGGGACGCCTGAGCCGGCTCAGGCGCGGCGCAGGCGCCCGATCCATTCGCCCAGCAGCTGCGCCAGCTCGCCCGAGACCAGGGCCATGCCGGCGATGGTGGCGGCCGAGACCAGCCACAGGCCCAGCAGCAGGGCGCCGTCGCGTTCCAGCAGGGCCAGGGCGAACAGCAGCAGCAGGCCGGCGAAGATGTAGTTGGTCATCGGGATCGGCAGCGCCAGCAGCAGGCCCAGCACCAGCAGCAGGAGCCCGGTCAGGACGTTGGCGGCGCGGTTGCCGGCCAGGCCCTGCAGGCGCGGCCGCACCAGGTGCTCCAGCCGCGCCAGCCATGGCGCGATCCGCGCGCGGAAGCGGTTGAGGGTATGCCGCCGCGGACCGCGGCGGCCGACGAAGCGGGGAAGCCATGGCCGCGCTAGGCCGGCCACCAGCTGCAGCCCGATCAGCATCACCAGCGGTCCGGAGACGACCCCGCCGGCGCCGGGGATGGGGATGAAGCCGGGCAGGATGGCCACGAACAGGAACATCCCGAACGCACTGCGGCCCAGCCCGCCGAGCAGGCGGTCCAGGCTCAGCAGCTCCTCCGGGTCGCCGTGCGCGAACGCGTCGAGCACGCGGGTAAGCCCGCTGCGCGGGGTGGTGCCGCCCTGGTCAGGCGGGCTGGCCATCTTCCTCCGCCGGCAGGCGGGTCAGCAGCAGTTTGTCCACGCGGGCGCCGTCCAGGTCCACCACCTCGATGCGCCAGCCGGCCCAGTCGAAGTGCTCGCCCACGTGCGGGATGCGGCCGAAGTGGGCGATGCACATGCCGGCCAGGGTGTGGTAGTCGCCGTCCTCGGCGTCGGGCAGGGCGGCGCCGTCCATCAGCTCGCGCAGGTCGTCGGTGGGCAGGGCGCCGCCGACCAGCAGCGAGCCGTCGTCGCGCGCGACCACCAGGGCCTCGCCGTCGTTGTGCTCGACCGCCTGCAGGCGGCCGATGATCGCGCCCATCAGGTCGTTGACCGTGACCAGGCCCTGGATCTCGCCGTACTCGTCCACCACCAGCGCCATCGATTGCTGTTCCTCGCGGAAGATCTCCAGCAGCTTCATCGCATGGGTGGACTCTGACACGAACAGCGTGTCCCTGAGGTGGTCGAACAGCCCGCCCTCGATGCCGCCGCCGGTGTGCAGCAGCGACTTGACCTCCAGCACGCCGGCCACGTCCGCGTCGCTGCCGCGGTAGACCGGATAGCGCGAGAAGCGGTGTTCGCGCATGACCGCCAGGTTCTCCTCCAGCGGCGCGTTGGCGTCCAGCCAGGCGATGCGGTTGCGCGGGGTCATCAGGCTGTCGGCGGTGCGGTCGCCCAGGCGCATGACCCGGTTCATCATGTCGCGCTCGTAGGCGTCGATCACGCCCTGCTCGTGGCTCTCGGCCACCAGCATGCGGATCTCCTCCTCGGAGATGGTGCTGACCTGGTCCTTGCCCAGGCCGACGGCGCGCAGCACCAGGCGGGTGCTCTGCGACAGCAGCCACACGAACGGGAAGGCGGCCTTCGCCAGCCAGCCCATGGGCATGGCCACGAACCCGGCGATCCGCTCAGGGGCGGTGATCGCCAGGCGCTTGGGCACCAGTTCGCCGAAGATCAGCGTGAAGTAGGTGATCAGGGCCACCGCCAGCAGCTTGCCGATGCCGGCCGCGTACTGGCCCAGGGCCGGGAACACGTCGTCCAGCCAGTCGCCGATGGCCAGGCCGATGGCCTCGCCGCCGAACAGGCCGGTGAGGATGCCGATCAGGGTGATCCCGATCTGTACCGTGGACAGGAAGTTCTCCGGCTTCTCCGACAGCGCCAGGGCGCGCGCCGCGCGCTTGCTGGCCTGGGCCAGCTGCTTCAGGCGGCTCTTGCGCGAGGTCATGACCGACATCTCCGACATCGCGAAGAAGCCGTTCAGCAGGATCAGGGCGAAAACGATCAGCAGCTCAGCCACGGCGGCGGACCCCGCGGCGTGCATGGGAGGGCTGGTCGTGCAGCGCCGTCAGGGCGCGGCGGAAGTGGGGGCTAGGGTCGTCGTCCATAGGCTGCGCCCGCGGGGCGCGGGGGCGATGATAACAGAGGCGAGGGAGCCTCCCGCCGGGGCATGTTGCGCTGCGGCAGTACCGGGCTCCGGCGCGGGCTGTCATAATTTCCCGGATCGCCGCCCGTCCCGAGGCGGAGGACAGTCTTCGATGTTCTCACTCCAGACCATTTTCGGCTCCGGCAAGCAGTTCTTCACCCTGCTGGACGAGGCGGCCATCGCGGCCCACGACAGCACCAAGGCCCTGTACCAGATGATGAAGGCCGCCGACCGGCAGCCGGCGCTGGATGCGTTCAAGCTGGCCCGCCAGCGCGAGCGCACCGCCTCGGAGAAGATCAGCCAGGCCCTGGTGGACAGCTTCATGACCCCGCTGGAGCGCGAGGACATCGAGGCCCTGGGCTCGGCGCTGTACAAGATCCCCAAGCAGGTGGAGAAGTTCGCGGACCGCTACTCGCTGGCGACCCAGCACCTGGCCCACATCGACTTCGCGCCGCGCGCGGCGATGCTGGAGCAGGCCGCGGGCGTGGTGGTGGAGATGGTCCATGGCCTGCGCCACATGAACCTGGACAAGATGACCGTGCTCAACGAGAAGCTGCGGTCGATCGAGAACGAGGCCGACCGGCTGATGCTGGAGCTGTACCGCGACATCTACTCCGGGCGCCTGGACCACCTGCAGATGTTCCTGCTGAAGGAATTCTTCGAGATCCTGGAGAAGGCCATCGACCGTTGCCGCGAGGCCGGCGTGGTGGTCTACCAGATCACGCTCAAGAACAGCTGACGGGCCGCTGCCATGCTGACCCTCGTGCTGGTGGTGATCCTGGCCGCGCTCGTCTTCGAGTTCATCAACGGCTTCCACGACACCGCCAACTCCATCGCCACGGTGGTGGCGACCAAGGTGCTGTCGCCGGGCGCGGCCGTGTCGCTGGCGGCGGTGATGAACCTGGTCGGGGCGCTGATGGGGACCGCGGTGGCGGCGACCATCGCCACCGGCATCCTCAACACCGACGTGGTCGAGGCCAGCTCGCAGGTGATCCTGTGCGCGCTGCTGGGCGGCATCGGCTGGAACCTGATCACCTGGTGGTTCGGCCTGCCGTCCTCGTCCTCGCACGCCCTGATCGGCGGCCTGTGCGGCGCCGGCCTGGCCGCCGCCGGCAACAACTGGGACGCGCTGATCTGGTCGCAGGACCTCGGCAACTGGGCCAAGAACAAGGGCCTGCTGTGGAAGGTGTTCCTGCCGATGGTCACCTCGCCGCTGGCCGGCTTCGTCATGGGCGTGGGCGTGATGGTCCTGCTGTGGGCGATCATCGCCGCCATGGCCCGCGCCGGCGGCGTGCTGCGCCGGCTGGCGCGCCCGCGCTGGGTCAACGCCTTCTTCGGCAAGGCCCAGATCGCCTCGGCCGCGTACATGGGCTTCGCCCACGGCCACAACGACGCGCAGAAGACCATGGGCATCATCGCCCTGACCCTGATGGGCGCCGAGGCCGCCGGCACCCTGGACGACCTGCCGGGCTGGCTGGCGTTCCTGCACCCGGGCGACACCGACAGCACCCACATCGCCACCTGGATCGTGCTGACCTGTGCCCTGGTGATGGCTGCCGGCACCGCGTCCGGTGGCTGGCGCATCATCAAGACGCTGGGCCACAAGATGGTCAGGCTGCACCCGATCCACGGCTTCGCCGCCGAGACCAGTTCGGCCACGGTGCTGACCCTGGCCGCGCACTTCGGCATGCCGGTGTCCACCACCCACAGCATCTCCACCGCGATCATGGGCGTGGGCTTCGCCAAGAACCCGCGCGCGCTGAAGATCGGCGTGATCGAGCGCATCGTCTGGGCCTGGATCATGACCATCCCCGCCGCCGGCGGCCTGGCCTGGCTGTTCCTGCGCGGGATGAAGGCGCTCGGCTGGGCCTGAGCGCCTGCCTGCCGCCACGCCGCTGCAAAGCGAAGGCCGCCGCAAGGCGGCCTTCGCTTTTACGGCGCGGCGGTGCTGGCTAAGCTGGGCCCATGCCCGACGCCACCCAGGACGCCGCCGCCCGCATCCTCGCCGCCGTGCGCGCCATCCCGCGCGGGCAGGTGGCCGGGTACGGCGAGGTGGCGCGGCGCGCGGGCCTGCCCGGACGCGCCCGCCTGGCGGCACGGGTGTTGTCGCAGAACACCGACCGCACGCTGCCCTGGCACCGGGTGCTGCGCGCCGACGGCCGCATCGCCTTCCCCGAAGGGTCGGCCGGCTACCGCGAGCAGTGCCAGCGGCTGCGCGCCGAGGGCGTGGCGGTGGTGGACGGGCGCGTGCGCCGCGAGCTGATGGCCGGCGCGCACGGCGACCTGGACGCCATGGTGTGGGGGCCGCCGCCGCGCTGAGCGCGGGGCCCGGCCCGGTGCGCGGGGCCGTTATGATGGGCTTCCCCTTCCATGGAGCCGCGGATGTTCGCGCGACTGCCCCCCGTCACCCAGGCCATGCTGATCGCCAACGTGGTGGTGTTCCTGCTGCAGCTGATGCGGGGCAACGCCACCTTCTCGACCTTCATGCTGTGGCCGCCGCAAGGCTTCGATCCGTTCTCGCCCGCGCAGAATTTCCAGCCCTGGCAGCTGCTCAGCTACGGCTTCCTGCACGGCAGCTTCGGCCACCTGCTGTTCAACATGCTGGCGCTGTACATGTTCGGCTCCCCGCTGGAGCTGACCTGGGGCCCGCGCCGGTTCCTGGCCTACTACCTCATCTGCGTCGCCGGCGCCGGCCTGTGCCAGCTGCTGGTGGGCTGGTGGACGGTCTCCGCCGGCGGCCCGCCGTATCCCACCCTGGGCGCCTCCGGCGGCGTGTTCGGCCTGCTGCTGGCCTACGGCATGCTGTTCCCCAGCCAGCGGGTGATGCTGCTGTTCCCGCCGATCCCGATGAAGGCGCGCACCTTCGTCATCGTGTTCGGCGCGATCGAGCTGGTGCTGGGCTTCACCGGCTGGCAGCCGGGCGTGGCCCACTTCGCCCACCTGGGCGGCATGTTGTTCGGCTGGCTGGTGATCCGCTACTGGCGCGGCCAGCCGCCGTTTGGCGGGCGGCGCCCGCCGCGAGGTCCCAGCCACCTGCGCCGGGTGAAGTAGGCGCGGGCGGGAAGGAAAGGTGAAAGGCGCGGGCAACCGCGCCTTTCCTGTTTGCGCGGCCGGGCCGAAGCGGTGCCGGCGCGGGGCGGGGAGGGCACGGTCCCCGAGGCGATGCCGGGAACGGCCCGGGGTGCCCGCCGCCGGCGCAAAAAGAACGGGGCCCGGCAATGCCGGGCCCCGCGTGCGCTTGCCTTGCGCGTGCGCTTACCAGATCACGACCTGGGCATCGCCCTGGCGGGCCATGGGCGCGCCGGCCTCGCACTTGAACGCCGCGGCGAACGCCGGCAGGTTCGAGGGCGCGCCGATGGCGCGGAACTGCGACGGGGCGTGCTCGTCGGTGGCGATGCGCTGCTTCAGCTCTTCCGGGGTGAAGTTGCGGCGCCACACCGTGGCCCAGTTGAGGAAGAAGCGCTGGTCGCGGGTCAGGCCGTCGGTCATCGGGTCCGGCTGGCCCTCGGTGGCCTTCTTCATCGCGTCGTAGGCCGTGGCCAGGCCGCCCAGGTCGGCGATGTTCTCGCCCAGGGTCAGGCGGCCGTTGACCTTCTGGCCGTCGGCGGTGGTGTAGCCGTTGAACTGCTCGATCAGCTTGGCGGTGCGTGCGGCGAAGCCCTTGGCGTCGGCCTCGGTCCACCAGTTCTCGAACTTGCCGGTCGGCCCGAAGCGGCTGCCCTGGTCGTCGTAACCGTGGGTCATCTCGTGGCCGATCACCGCGCCGATGCCGCCGTAGTTCATCTCGTCGGTGGCTTCCGGATCGAAGAACGGCGGCTGCAGGATGGCGGCCGGGAACGCGATCTCGTTCGACAGCGGGTTGTAGTAGGCGTTGACCATCTGCGGCGGCATGCCCCACTCGGACTTGTCGACCGGCTTGCCGATCTTGCCCAGCTCCCAGCGGTAGTTGAACTCGCGGGCGGCCAGCACGTTGCCGATGTAGCTGTCGCGGCCGGTCTCCAGGCCGTCCCAGGAACGCCACTTGTCCGGGTAGCCGATCTTGGTGGTGAACGCGGCCTGCTTGTCCAGGGCCTTGGCCTTGGTCTCCTCGCTCATCCACTCCAGGTTCTGGATGCGCGCCTTCAGGGCCTCGCCGAGGTTGGCGACCAGGGCCTCCATCTTGGCCTTGGACTCGGGCGGGAAGGCGACCTGCACGTACATCTGGCCCAGGGCCTCGCCGGCCTGGCCGTTGATCGTGGCCAGCACGCGCTTCCAGCGCGGCTTCATTTCCTTCTGGCCGCGCAGGGTGGCCGAGTGGAAGTTGAAGTTCTCCTGCACGAACTCGTCGCTCAGGTACGGCGCGGCGCCGTCGACGGTGTGGAAGCGCAGGTAGGCCTTCCACACGGCCGCGTCGGTGTCGGCCAGGGCCTTGTCGACCTCCTTGTGGAAGTCCGGGATCGCCAGCGAGAACATCTCCGGCGCGGCCACGCCCTGGGACTCGAAGAACTTCGACCACGGGAAGTTCGGGGTCAGCGCATCGGCGTCGGCCAGGCTGACCGGGTTGTAGAACAGGGACACGTCGCGGGTCAGGTCCTCGCGCGACTTGGACGCCTTGGCCAGGCGGGTCTCGAACGCCATCACCTGCTTGGCCTGCTCCTGCGCCGCGGCCGCGTCCACGCCCGACAGCTCGAGGATGCGGGCGATGTGGGCCACGTACTTGTCGCGGATGTCCTGCTTGTCGGCGTCGGTGTAGTACTTGCTGTCCGGCAGGCCCAGGCCGCCCTGCGACACGTAGGCGATGTTCATGTCCGGGTTCTGGAAGTCGGCCTCCGGGCCGAATCCGAACAGGAAGTTGCCGCCCTTGGCGGCGCGGCTGCGCAGGTACTCGGCGATCGCGTCCTTGTCGGCCAGCGCGTCGATCGCGGCCAGCTCGGCGGCCAGCGGCTGGATGCCCTGGGCGTTGATCTTCGCCTCGTCCATGCCGGTGGCCCACAGGTCGCCGACGATCTTCTTCACGCCGGTGGCCGAAGCGTCGGCGCCGGCCTGCTCGGCCAGCTGCTGCTGGATCGCGGTGGAGCGCTCGTCGAGCATCTCGAACGCGCCCCAGCTGGTGCGGTCGCCCGGGACCGGATTGGCGTCCAGCCACTTGCCGTTGGCGTAGCCGGCGAAGTCGTGGCAGGCCTGCTTGGTCTCGTCCAGGTCGGCCACCTGGAAGCGGTTGACCGGCGGCAGCCGGCTCTCGTCCAGGGTCAGGGCAGGCGCTTCCGCGGCGGGGGCGGACTCGTCCTTCTTGGAGCAGGCAGCCAGCGCCGTGGCGATCGCCAGCGGCAGCAGCAGGGCTTGGGTCTTGCGCATGTTCACGGTTTGGGGTCTCCGGCCCGTATGGGCGTGCAATGGCCCCCTGGGGGGGCAGTGGCACGGACTGTACGCCAGCGTCTACTGCCGGTGGCACTGCCGGAGGTCATGCACAATGGGCCGGGACCCGGGAGGAGGGCGGATGGAAATCGAGTTCCATGGCGCGGCCGGCGGAGTGACCGGCTCCATGCACCTGGTCGAGGCCGCCGGCCGGCGGATCCTGCTGGACTGCGGGATGCTGCAGGGCGGACGCGAGCTGGAGGCCGGCAACGCCGCCCCCTTCCCGTTCGACCCGGCCGGGCTGGACGCTGTGGTCCTCAGCCACGCCCACATCGACCACATCGGCCGGTTGCCGCTGCTGGTGGCGCGCGGCTACCGCGGGCCGGTCTGGCTGCAGCGGGCCACCGCCGACCTGCTGCCGGTGATGCTGGAGGACGCCGCCTCGCTGGCCGCCTCCGAGGCCGAGCGCGCCAACCGCCGGCGGGCACCGGGCGAGCCGGCCCAGGCGCCGCTGTTCACCGCGGCCGACGTGGCCCGGGTCCTGGACCTGCTGCGGCCGCTGGACTATGGCGCGCGCACCGCGATCCTGCCGGGGGTGGAGCTGGCCCTGCGCGATGCCGGGCACATCCTCGGCTCGAGCATCGTCGAGCTGTGGGGCGACGGCCGCAAGCTGGTGTTCTCCGGCGACCTGGGGCCGAAGGGCACGCCGATCCTGCGCGACCCGGAGGCCATCGCCGAGGCCGACCTGGTGGTGATGGAGTCCACCTACGGCGACCGCAACCACCGCGAGCGCAGCGCCACCGTGCAGGAGCTGGGCGAGGTGTTCGAGCACGCCTGGCGCGAGCGCGGCACGGTGCTGATCCCGGCCTTCGCCGTGGGCCGCAGCCAGGAGCTGCTGTACTGGTTCGCGCGCTACTGGCAGGAGTGGAAGCTGGAGCGCTGGCGCATCTTCCTGGACAGCCCGATGGCGGGGAAGGTGGTGGCCGTGTACGACCGCCACCAGGCGCTGTTCGACGAGCAGGCCAGCCAGGTCTGGCGGCAGCGGCCCTCGCCGTTCCGGCTGCCCAACCTGTACTACACCGAGACCACCCAGGCCTCGATGGGGATCAACGCGATCGCCTCCGGCGCGATCGTGATCGCCGGGTCGGGCATGGCCAATGGCGGCCGCATCCAGCACCACCTGCGCCACCGCCTGGAGCGGCGCGACACCCACGTGGTGTTCGTCGGCTACCAGGCCGAGGGCACGCTCGGCCGGCGCCTGGTCGAGCGCGCGCCCTGGGTGCGCATCCACGGCCAGGAGCTGCGGGTGGCGGCGCAGGTACACACCGTCGGCGGCCTGTCGGCCCATACCGACCAGCGCGGGCTGCTGCAGTGGTACGGCCAGTTCCGCGGCACCCCGCCGGTGGCCCTGGTGCACGGCGAGGACCCCGCGCGCCAGGCACTGGCCGGCGAACTCGGCCGCCGCTTCGGGGCGCGGGTGGAACTGCCGCGGCCCGGTACCCGCCTGGCGGTCTGAGGCGCGGCTCCGGTGGCCGGTGGTATACCTGCGCGCATGCGGAACGAAGACGCGCGGCGTGACGTGCTCCTGGTCGGCGGCGGCCACAACGGCCTGGTCTGCGCCGCCTACCTGGCCCGGGCCGGGCTGAAGGTGACCGTGCTCGAGCGCCGCGGCGTGGTCGGCGGCGCGGCGGTCACCGAGGAGTTCCATCCCGGCTTCCGCAACTCGGTGGCCTCGTACACGGTCTCGCTGCTGCAGCCGAAGGTGATCGAGGACCTGGACCTGCACGGCCACGGCCTGCGCATCGTCCTGCGCCGGCGCAACAACTTCCTGCCTCTGCCCGACGGCCGCTACCTGCTCACCGGCGGCGGGCGCACGGCCGAAGAGGTCGCGAAGTTCTCCCGCCACGACGCCGAGGCATTGCCGGCCTACGAGGCGCGGCTGGAGGCGATGGCCGACGTGCTGCGCGCGCTGGCGCTGCAGCCACCGCCCAACGTCACCGACGGTGGCTGGCTGCAGGCGCTGCCGGAGCTGCTGCGCACCGCACGGCTGGGCCGGCAGTTGCATGCGCTGGAGCCGGCGCTGCGCCAGGACCTGCTGGACCTGTTCACCATTTCCGCCGCCGAATACCTGGACCGCTGGTTCGAGAGCGGGCCGATCAAGGCCCTGCTCGGCTTCGACGGCATCGTCGGCAACTACGCCAGCCCGTACGCCCCGGGCACCGCCTACGTGCTGCTGCACCACGTGTTCGGCCAGGCCAACGGGGTCAAGGGCGCCTGGGGCCACGCCATCGGTGGCATGGGCGCCATCACCCGGGCGATGGCGCGCGCGGCCGAGGCGGCCGGCGCGGAAATCCACACCGGCCAGGGCGTGGAGCGGATCCTGGTCGAGGGCGGGCGCGCCACCGGCGTGGTCACCGCGGCGGGCGAGACCTTGCGCGCCCGCGCGGTGGTGGCCAACGTCAACCCGAAGCTGCTGTACCAGCGCCTGCTGCCGGCCGGCGCGGTACCGCCGGCCACCGCCGAGCGCATGCGCAACTGGCGCTGCGGCTCAGGCACGTTCCGCATGAACGTGGCGCTGTCGCGGGCCCCCGACTTCCTTGCGTTGCCGGGAGAGGGCGAGCACCTGACCGCCGGCATCATCCTGGCGCCCAGCCTGGACTACATGGACCGCGCCTGGCGCGACGCCCGCGAGCACGGCTGGTCGCGCGAGCCCATCGTCGAGATGCTGGTGCCCTCGAGCCTGGACGATTCGCTGGCGCCGCCGGGAATGCACGTGGCCAGCCTGTTCTGCCAGCACGTGGCGCCGGAACTTCCCGGCGGCCGCAGCTGGGACGACCACCGCGACGAAGTGGCCGACCTGATGATCGCCACCGTGGACCGCTACGCGCCGGGCTTCGCCGCCTCGGTGCTGGGCCGGCAGGTACTTTCGCCGCTGGACCTGGAACGCGAGTTCGGCCTGGTCGGCGGCGACATCTTCCATGGTGCGCTGAGCCTCAACCAGCTGTTCTCGGCGCGGCCGATGCTGGGCCAGGCGCACTACCGCGGGGCCATCCCGGGCCTGTACCTGTGCGGCTCCGGCACCCATCCCGGCGGCGGCGTGACCGGCGCGCCGGGCCACAACGCCGCCCAGGTGGTGATCGGCGACCTGCGCTGAGGCGGCGCCCGCCGCGCGGCAGGCGGGCCGCGCAAGCCGGATGGGTTCCGGCCCCGCGCCATGCGGGCCGGGAACCTTGGCTCACTGCACCACGGTGACCTTCTTGCGGTTGTCGCCGGAAGCGCGGTCGATCAGCTTGTTGTACGGGTCCACGCCGGCCTCGTAGGGCAGTTCGTCGACCACCAGCTCCAGCGTGGTTTCCGCCTGGGTGAGGCGGTGCTTGGCCAGGTACAGCACCTTCTCGTCGGCCTCGCTGCCGCCCGGCGGACGGGCGAACACGCCGATGTCGACCATCACGTCCACCGGTTCCTGGGTTTCCTTGCCCTTGCCGTCGGTGGAGACCTTCTCCGCCTGCACGGTGAGGGTCACCGCGTACTTGCCGTCCTCGCGCTTGCGCGCCTCGGCCACGGTGGCGCGGTGGTTCCAGAACACGATCCGCTCGAACAGGTCCCGGATGAACGGGTGGTGCTCCGGTTCGGTGCGCGCGTAAAGCAGGTCGAGGAAGTCGCGGGTGGTGGGGTAGGGCGGGCCCTTGAACGCCCACTGCCGCAGGAACTCGGCCAGGATCGCGTTGAGCCGCTCCTCGCCGATCGCGTCGCGCAGGGCGTAGAACACCACCGAGCCCTTGCGGTAGTGGATGTACTGCTGGTTCTCGTTGAGCGCCAGCGGCAGTTCCTGGACGCGCTCGGTCGCGCGATTCCCCAGGTAGCGGTCCAGCTCGTACCGGAGGAAGCGGCGCATCTGCCGCGGCCCGTACTCCTTCTCCATCACCATCAGCGCCGAGTACTGCGCCAGCGACTCCGACAGCATGGTCGCGCCCTGCACGTCGGCGCCGATGACCTGGTGCGCCCACCACTGGTGCGCGGCCTCGTGCGCGGTCACGTAGAACACGTAGTCGATGGCGTCCGGATCGCGCAGGTCGGCGATGAAGCCGATCGACTCCGAGTACGGGATGGTGCCGGCGAAGGCCTGGGCGAAGGTCTGGTAGCCCGGGAATTCCAGGATCCGGAACTGGCGGAACTGGTAGGGCGAGAAGTTGCGGCTGAAGTAGTCCAGCGACTTCTTGGTCGCGTCGATCATCCGCGGCACGTTCCAGGCGTGGGTCGGGTGGTGGTAGACCTCGATCGCCACGTCGTTCCAGCGGTCGCGCGCCACCTTCCAGTCGGCCGACAGCCAGGAGAAGAACGGCAGCACCCGCGCCTCGGACTTGTAGTGGTAGTAGCGGCGCCCGTTCTCTTCCCACTCGCGCTGCAGGTAACCCGGGGCCAGCGCGACCTGGCCCGAACTGGTGGACACCACGGTCTCGAAGTCCACCCAGTCGCCGTTGGTGGTCAGGTAGTTGGCGTTGCGCCCGGCCGGGTCGTCGATCGGGTTCATCCGCGGCAGCTCGGGCAGGCCGTGCTTGCGGCGGTCGTTGCGGTCCTGCAGCTGCGCGCGCTCGCTGTAGCCGAACTGCGGCAGCACGGCGTAGTTGTTGAAGAACGAACCGTTGTACACGAGCTGGGTATCGGTGCCGCCGACGGTGAAGCCGTTCGGGCGCGCGGCGATCTCGTACTCGAAGTCCATCGCCGCACCCGGCGCCAGCGGGGTCTCCAGGCGGTAGATGGTGTAGCCGTGCACCTTGTCGGCATCGACCACGGTGTGCGGGCCGAATTCCATGCGCCGCACCTCGTAGTCCGGGGACAGGCGCACGTGCAGGTCGCGGATCGGGGCGTCGCCGCGGTTCTCGAGGCGGTAGTGGCCGCGGATCTGCAGCCGCCGCTCCTCCGGGAAGATGTCCACGTCGGCGCGGATCGAGGCGATGCGCGGCTGCGGCAGGTCCTTGTACTGGCGGTAGCGCTTCTCGTAGTCGGCCGCGCGCTCCTTGGCCAGGTCGCCGGGCACGTACTCGTTGCGGATGTTGGTGTTGTAGAAGATCCAGCCGCCGAGCCCGGCGAAGGCCAGCAGCGAGGCCGCCAGGGTGGCCGCCACCGGCGCGCGCAGCCGCGCCCGCGCCTGGCGCAGGCGGTCGCGCCAGTGCAGCGAGGTGCCGCGCGGCCAGAACAGCAGGGCCACGGCCAGCAGGGCCACGGCCAGGGCGGCCCAGTAGGCACGCACGGTCAGGTGCGCGCCCAGGAAGTGGCCGTAGCCGTTCATGTCCGAATACGGCAGCGGGGTGGTGGCGTTGTAGCTGTACAGCAGGTGGTCGAAGTGCAGCATGCCCTTCGCCGCCTGCGCGACCAGGAACACGATCATCAGCAGGTAGCCGATGAACTTGTTGCCCGACACCGCCTGCAGGAACACCGCCAGCGCCGCCATCAGCATGAAGCCGAGGGCGTCCAGGACGATGCCCTTCAGGTACAGCAGCGGCTCGATCGCGGTGAAGCCGTGGCCCAGCTGCCAGGCGAGGGTGAACAGCGCGCCGCCCAGGTACATGGCCAGCACCAGACCGGCCAGCGCCGTCAGCTTCGAGGCCAGCGGGATCCAGTCGGGCAGGGCGTAGGCATCGGTGGCCTCGGCCACGCGCGCGCCGCGTTCGCGCCAGACCAGCTCGCCGGCGTAGAACGTCACCACGACGACCAGGAACAGGCTCATGCTGGCGCGGATGGTGCCGAGCATCTGCCGGGTCACCGGGTACAGCTCGGTGCCGTAGATGTTGTCGCCGAACATCAGGGCGACCAGGATCACCAGCAGGCCCAGCAGCAGCATGACCAGGAACGGCGCGCCCAGCAGCGAGGCGCGCAGGTCGAACGCGGCCAGCCTGCGGTACTGGGTCCAGCGCGCGGCCAGGCCCTCGCGCAGGCCCACGGCCGGCAGGCGCAGGCGGGCGCTGCCGGCCAGCGGCGGCAGCGCGGCCGGCGCCGTCGCAGCCGCGGCCGCGCCCTTGCGTCGGCGCAGGACCAGGCCTTCGCGGTCGGCGCGGAACAGGCGGAAGGCGGCAGCCAGCAGCAGCGCGCTCACGCCCAGCCACAGGAGGCGGTTGCCCAGCAGCAGGCCGCCCAGCTGCGGCAGCTGGGTGTTGTACTGGGCGCTGGACCAGTAGCGGATGTGCTCGTCCACGGCCGCGCCGCCGGACGGATCGACCAGCGCCGCGATCCAGCGCGTGTCCAGGTCCGAGGTCAGCGAGCTGGAGACCGTCCACAGCACGATGAAGGCGATCGCGCCGATGTAGGTGTAGAGCATCGAGCGGGTCAGCGTGGCCAGCAGGAACAGCAGCGCCGACAGGAACAGCAGGTTGGGCACCACCAGCACCGCGAACGCCCAGGCGTAGGCGGACCAGGGCGTGGGGCCGAGGCGCTCCGGGTCCAGCCACGGCATCAGGCTGCCCAGCCAAAGCCCGAAGGCGATGACCAGCATGATCGCCAGGCTGGCGAGGAAACCACCGCCGAAGCGGCCGAGCAGGTAGTCGCGCTTGCGCAGAGGGGTGGCGAAGAACAGCTCCGCGGTGCGCTGCTCGAAGTCGCGCAGGGCGATGCCGGCCACGAAGATGGTCGACAGCAGCACGCTCAGCACGCTGAAGGCGCACAGCAGGCTGACCACCACCGCCGGCGCGTTGCGCATGATGTTGCCGACGCCGCCGCCGAAGCTGACGTTGTCCGAGGCCATGCTGGCGAAGCCGAACAGGCCGAACACCGCAAGCACGATCCAGAACACGCCGTTGCGCAGCAGCAGGCGCCCTTCGAAGGACAGGATGTGGCGCAACATGGCTCAGGCCGCCTTTGCCGGGGCGGAAGCCAGCGCGACCTGGCGCAGCTCGCCGAAGTAGACGTCTTCCAGGCTGGCCGGGACCGCGGCGAAGCCGTCGCCGGGGTCGCTGTCGGCGAGCACGTGCACCACCGGCTTGCCGGCGACCAGGCGCGAGGACAGCACCGCGTGCTCGTGCACCAGGCGGTCCAGCTCCTCCTTCTCCACCCGCTTGCGCCAGATCCGGCCTTCCAGCGAACGGATCGCCTCGCGCGGCTCGCCGGCCAGGCGTACCTGGCCGGCGGCGATGATGGCCATGCGCGGGCACAGGTCGGTCACGTCCTCGACGATGTGGGTGGACAGGATCACCACCGTGTTCTCGCCGATCTCCGCCAGCAGGTTGAGGAAGCGGTTGCGCTCCTCCGGGTCCAGGCCGGCGGTGGGTTCGTCGACGATCACCAGCGAGGGTTGGCCGATCAGCGCCTGGGCGATGCCGAAGCGCTGGCGCATGCCGCCGGAGAAGGTGCCAAGCTTGCGCTTGCGCACGTTCCACAGGTTGACCTGCTGCAGCAGCGCCTGCACCAGCTCCCTGCGCTCGCCGCGCGCGGTCACGCCCTTGAGCACGGCGAAGTGGTCCAGCATCGCCTCGGCCGAGACCTTCGGGTACACGCCGAAGTCCTGCGGCAGGTAGCCCAGGCGCTTGCGCGCCTGTTCCTTGTTGGCGAGCACGTCCAGGCCGTCGAGGGTGATGCTGCCGCTGTCCGGCTCCTGCAGGGTGGCGATGGTGCGCATCAGGGTGGATTTGCCGGCGCCGTTGGGGCCCAGCAGGCCGAACATGCCCCTGGGGATGTCCAGCGACACGTCCTTCAGTGCCTGTACGCCGTTGGCGTAGGTCTTGGACAGCGAGCGGATCTGCAGCATTCGTCTCCTCCGTTGGAACTCCTGGATGATGCGGACCGGTCGGCCGGCGGCGCCATCGGCGGATGGCGGGTGCCGGGGGCGGGAAAATCCGAGTCAGGGCCCGGCGCCGGCCGCGGGCGCGCCGTACAGGCGGCCCAGGGCCAGCGCCAGCGGATAGGGGCCGGGTTCGTCGCGGTTGCTCAGCACGACCACCGCCAGGCGCTGCCGCGGCCAGCGCACGATGGCGTTGCGGAAGCCGATGCTCTCGCCGCTGTGCCAGGTGCTGTCGCCGTTGAGGCGCCAGCCATAGCCGTAGTGCGGCACGTCGGGCTCGTCGGTGGCCGTGTGCGGGGCGAACATCAGCCCGCGCCAGGGCTGGCGCAGCAGGCGGTCGTCGTGCAGCGCCGCCTCCCAGCGCGCCAGGTCGTCGACCGAGGCGTAGATGCCGCCGTCGCCCAGCACCGCGCTGGTCGGGCTCTGGTCGGTGCGCACCCAGGCGCCGCCGGCCTGGCTGTAGCCCCAGGCGCGGTGGGCGACGGTGTCGTGGCCTTCGCGATGGGCCACGGCGGTGGCCATGCCCAGCGGCGCGAAGATGCGTTCGCGCAGGAACGCCGGGAAGTCCTGCCCCGAGGCGCGCTCGACCACCAGCGCCAGCAGGGCGTAGCCGCTGTTGCTGTAGCGGTAGGCGCTGCCGGGCGGGAAGTAGGTGCGGTCCTGGCCTTCGAGGATGGCCAGCACGTCGGCGTCGTGCACCTGGCGGTCGAGGCCCGCCGGCAGCACGTCCTCGTAGTCGACCAGGCCGGAGGTGTGCGACAGCAGGTGGTGCAGGGTGACCGCCGCGGCCGCCGGCGGCAGCGAGGGCAGCCAGCGCTTGGCCGGATCGTGCAGCGACAGCCGCCCGTCCTGGGCCAGCAGCAGGATCGCCGCGGCGGTGAACTGCTTGGTCAGCGAGGCCAGGCGGTAGCAGCTGCGCGGGGTGGCCGGCACCCCGGCCTCCAGGTCGGCCATGCCCCAGGCGGCGCGCAGCAGCGGCTCGCCGTCGCGCAGCACCAGCACCGAGGCGCCGGGCACCTGGCCCTGGTAGTCGCGCAGCAGCGCCTGCACCTGCTCCGGCACGTCGTGCACGTCCTGCGCGGCCGGGGTGCCGGCAAGCATCAGCAAGGGCAGCAGTCGCAGCATCGGCGCGGCTCCAGTCCAGGGACTGGCTGCAGCCTAGCGTGCCCGGGGCGGCCCCGGGATATGCCGGAAGGCGGGGGTCAGGCCGCCGCCTGCTCGCGCAGCTGGCGGGCGCGCTCGGCGCCCAGGTAGGCGATGATCGCCCGCCGCATCAGGTACAGCAGCGGGATCAGGGCGATCGCGCACAGCATCTTGTAGGCGTAGTTGAGGGTGCTGACCGCCAGGAACAGCGAGGTCGGCCACTTCTGCGGGCCAAGCACGAAGGCGATCCAGATCACCACGAAGCTGTCCACCAGCTGCGAGACCGCGGTCGAGCCGGTGGCGCGCAGCCATACGTGGCGCTCGCCGGTGGCGCGGCGGATGCGATGGAACACGGCCACGTCGATCAGCTGGCCGACCATGAACGCGGTCAGCGAGCCGGCAATGGTCCACAGGCCCTGGCCGAACACCGCGGCGAACGCGGCCTGGTAGTCCGGCACGCCCTGGGCCACCGCGGCCTCGCGCCACCAGCCGGCCGGGGCCAGCCAGATCGCGGCGAAGGCGAACAGGAAGCCGTAGCCGATCAGCGCGGCCGCCAGCCAGGAAATGAAGCGCACCCCGCGGCGGCCGAAGAACTCGTTGATGGTGTCGGTCATCACGAACACCACCGGCCACAGCAGGGTGCCGGCGGTGAAGCTCAGCGAGCCGCTCTGGCCGAACAGGTTCCATTCGAACGGGGCCAGGCCGAGGGTGTCCTCCAGGGCGAAGATCTTGACCCCGATGAACTCGGCCAGCACCGCGTTGGCGCAGAAGAACGCGGCCAGCACGACGAACAGCCGCACCGCGCGGTCCTGCAGCGGACGGGCGAACACGGCCGCTTCCATCAGCGCTCCCCCGCGCGGGTGAATGGCATGCTTTCCGGGGCCACGGCGCCGCCGGAGATGATGAAGCTCATGGCCTGGTCCACGGTCCAGTCGGTGGGCGTGAGCAGTTCCACCGGCACCACCTCCAGGTAGCCGGAGGTGGGGTTGGGCGTGGTCGGCACGTACACCGCGGCCAGCTCGCGCCCGGTGCCTTCCTCGCGCAGCACCCGGGTGACCAGGCCGATGGACTTCATCTCCCGGTGCGGGAAGTCGATCAGGACCACGCGCTGGGTGCTGCCGGGCTTGGTCTGCAGGATGTCCAGCAGCTTGCGCGCGCTGGTGTAGATCACGTTGGCCAGCGGCACCCGCGCGATCAGCGCCTCGAACCAGCGCAGCAGGCGCTGGCCGACCACGCGCCGGGCCAGCACGCCCACCCCCAGGATCACCAGCAGGGTGGCGAGCATGGCGATGGTGTTCTGCACCCACACCGCCTGGACCCAGTCCAGGTAGCCGGGGAAGGAGGCGGCGATGCGCCGCGACAGCGGCCCCACCCAGGGGCTGCTGATCCCGGACAGCAGCACGAACACGAACTTGATCACCACCCAGGTCAGCCACAGCGGCAACAGGGTCAGCAGTCCGGTGAGGAACAGGCGTTGCAGCGAGGCGCGCGACGGCGCAGGGGCGGCGGGGGTCATGGCGCGGATTGTATAGCGCCACCCGCATGGTCCGGGCGGGCCGGGGGCCGCCCCCGGACCCGGAAGCCGGCAGGCTGCTGGCCGCGGCGGTGGCGGCGTGGAGGATGCCGTCCCCGGTCGGCCGCTTCAGCCGCCCGGGGCCGGGCGCCGGTCGGGCTTGCGCCGCACGTAGACCTGCTTGTGCACCCGGGCCACGACCTGGCCCTCGGTGTCGACCACGTCGTTGGCGAACCAGTGCAGGTACTTGTCGCCGCCGGCGGTGGCGGCCCGGATCTGCTCCAGCACCGCGTCGTCGATGCGGAATTCGGTGGAGACGGTGCTGCGCCCCGGGCGCAGGAATTCAATCCGGCCCTCGCGGTCCCACACGTAGTAGTCCCGGCCCAGGCAGTGCATCAGCAACAGCATCCAGAACGGGTCGGTCATGGCGAACAGGCTGCCGCCGAAGTGGGTGCCGACGTAGTTGCGGTTCCAGGGGCGCAGGCGCAGCTCGACCCGGGCATGGCGCCAGTCCGGCGCCAGCTCGGCGACGTGGATGCCGGTGAACAGGAACGGGGGCCACAGGTTCATGCCGTGGCGCATCAGCGCGGGCGTCATTACGGTGGGAACATGGATCGGGGGCGGGGGCAGGAGCGTACCATACGTATTGGTACGGAAATGGTTTCATGCGCGGGGGGAGGGGGTGCTGGGCTAGACTGTCCGCCTTTACCGGCCGCCCCGGCCGCTGAACGGAAACGACCGCCCCGCATGAGCTGGCTCAGCAAACTGATGCCCTCCGGCATCCGCACCGAAAGCGCCTCCACCCGCAAGCGCAGCGTCCCCGAGGGCCTGTGGGAGAAGTGCGACCGCTGCGGCGCCGCGCTCTACCGCCCGGAGCTGGAGGAGAACCTGGAGGTGTGCCCCAAGTGCGCCTTCCACATGCCCATCCGTGCCCGCGCGCGCCTGGCCTCGCTGTTCGACCCCGGTAGCACCACCGAGATCGCCCCCAACCTGGCGCCGACCGACGTGCTCAAGTTCCGCGACCAGAAGCGCTACGCCGACCGCATCAAGGCCACCCAGAAGGCCACCGGCGAGTACGACGCCCTGGTCGCCATGGAGGGCCGCCTCAAGGGCCGGCCGCTGGTGGCCAGCTCGTTCGACTTCGCCTACATGGGCGGCTCGATGGGCTCGGTGGTGGGCGAGAAGTTCACCCTGGCCGCCGAGCGCGCGCTGGAGATCGGCGCCCCGTTCGTCAACTTCTCCGCCTCCGGCGGCGCGCGCATGCAGGAAAGCCTGTTCTCGCTGATGCAGATGGCCAAGACCTCGGCGGCCCTGGGCCGCCTGCGCGCGGCCGGCATCCCCTACATCTCGGTGCTGACCCATCCGACCACCGGCGGCGTGTCGGCCTCGTTCGCGATGCTGGGCGACCTCAACATCGCCGAGCCGGAGGCGCTGATCGGCTTCGCCGGCCCGCGCGTGATCGAGCAGACCGTGCGCGAGAAGCTGCCCGAGGGCTTCCAGCGCTCGGAGTTCCTGCTCGAGCACGGCGCCATCGACCAGATCTGCGACCGCCGCGAGCTGCGCGACCGCCTGGCCACCCTGCTGGCCATGCTGATGCGCCAGCCCAAGCCCGACGACGGGGCGCTGGACGCAGCATGAGCAGTTCCCGCCGCTATTTCGGGACCGACGGCATTCGCGGCCGGGTCGGGCAGGGGCCGATTTCCGCCGACTTCGTCCTGCGCCTGGGCAATGCCCTTGGCCGGGTGCTGGCCGCCGGCGGCCAGGCCCGCCCGACCGTGGTGATCGGCAAGGACACCCGTATCTCCGGCTACATGTTCGAGTCGGCCCTGGAGGCCGGCCTGGTCGCGGCCGGGGTCAACGTGCAGATGCTGGGGCCGATGCCGACCCCGGCGGTGGCGTTCCTGACCCGTACCCTGGGCGCGGACGCCGGCATCGTCATCAGCGCCTCGCACAACCCGCACTACGACAACGGCATCAAGTTCTTCTCCGCCGAGGGCGAGAAGCTGGACGACGCCACCGAGCTGGCGATCGAGGCCGCGCTGGACGCGCCGTTCGCCACGGTCGAGTCCGGGCAGCTGGGCAAGGTGGCGCGCGCGCGCGACGCGGTCGGCCGCTACATCGAGTTCTGCAAGGCCTCGGTGCCGCGCGGCTTCGACCTGCGCGGGCTGAAGGTGGTGCTCGACTGCGCCCACGGCGCCACGTACCACATCGCCCCGCTGATGTTCCGCGAGCTGGGCGCGGAGGTGACCGCCATCGGCGCCGCCCCGGACGGCATCAACATCAACGACGGCGTCGGTTCGATGCACATCGGCAACCTCGCGGCCAAGGTCGTGGAGGCCGGTGCCGACCTGGGCATCGCCTTCGACGGCGACGGCGACCGCGTGCTGATGGTCGACGCCGCCGGCCGCACGGTCGACGGCGACGGCCTGCTGTACGTGCTGGCGCGCGACTGGCAGGCCAGCGGCCGCCTGCGCGGCCCGGTGGTCGGCACGCTGATGACCAACTACGGCCTGGAGAAGGCGCTGGCGCAGGCCGGCATCCCGTTCCTGCGCGCCAAGGTCGGCGACCGCTACGTGCACCAGGCCCTGGTCGAGGGCGGCGGCGTGCTCGGCGGCGAGGCCTCCGGCCACCTGCTGTGCCTGGACCGCGCCACCACCGGCGACGCCATCGTCAGCGCGCTGCAGGTGCTCGACGCCCTGCGCCGCGCCGGCAAGCGCCTGGACCAGGCCCTGGAAGGCCTGTCGGTGGTGCCGCAGGCCACGGTCAACGTGCGCCTGGACGGCGCCAGGGCGGCCGACGTGGTCGCCGCGCCGGGCGTGCGCCAGGCGCTGGAGCAGGCCCAGGCGGCGGTGCAGGGCCGCGGCCGCGCCTTCCTGCGTCCCTCCGGCACCGAGCCGGTGGTGCGGGTCACGGTGGAAGCCGACGACGCCGCGCTGATGCAGGCCACCCTCGACACCCTTGCCTCGGCCGTGCGCCAGGCGGCCGGCTGAGCCGGCAGATCCCCAAGGCGCCGGCCGGGTGGCCGGCGCCGCACCACCCCGGAGTATTCCCCTTAATGTCCGCCCGTATCCCCACCTTCGACATCACCCGCTACGACACCGACCGCGAGGCCTTCGTCGCCGAGCTCGGTGCGGCCTACCGCGAGTGGGGCTTTGCCGGCATCAGCAACCACGGCATCCCGCCGGAACTGATCGACAACGCCTACGCCGCCTTCAAGAAGTTCTTCGCCCTCCCGGAGGAGGTGAAGAAGAAGTACCACGTGCCCGGCGGCGGCGGCGCGCGCGGCTACACCCCGTTCGGCGTGGAAACCGCCAAGGGCAGCCAGCACTACGACCTCAAGGAGTTCTGGCACATCGGCCGCGAGATCCCGGACGACTCCAAGTACCGCCAGTACATGCCGCCGAACCTGTGGCCGGAGGAGGTGCCGGAGTTCCGCGAGTACGGCTACGCCCTGTACCAGGCGCTGGATTCGCTGGGCTCGCGCGTGCTGAGCGCGCTGGCGCTGCACATCGGCCTGCCGGAGGACTTCTTCGCCGACAAGACCAACTTCGGCAACTCGATCCTGCGCCCGATCCACTACCCGCCGATCACCGCCGACGACATCCCCAACGTGCGCGCCGGCGCCCACGGCGACATCAACTTCATCACCCTGCTGGTCGGCGCCAGCGCCGCGGGCCTGGAAGTGCGCTCGCACGAGGGTGAGTGGGTGCCGTTCACCTCCGAGGGCGACACCATCGTGGTCAACATCGGCGACATGCTCGAGCGCCTGACCAACCACGTGTACCCGTCGACCATCCACCGCGTGGTCAACCCCCCGGGCGAGGAGGCGCGCAAGCCGCGCTACTCGGTGCCGTTCTTCCTGCACCCGAACCCGGATTTCCTGATCGACGTGCTGCCGTCCTGCGTGAGCGCGGACAACCCCAGCCGCTATCCGGAGCCGATCACCGCCCAGGGCTTCCTCGAGCAGCGCCTGCGCGAGATCAAGCTCAAGTAAGCACCACCTGGGTGGAAGCGCCCCCTGTCCAGCGTTGTCAGGGGGCGCTTTTCCGTACCGCAGGGTATTCTTCCGCGCCCCAACCGCTGATTCGGGAGCAGGCATGCGTCGCAGGATCGTCGCCGGCAACTGGAAGCTCTATGGAACGCGGGACTTCGCGACCTCGCTGGTGGCCGAGGTCGCCGCGCAGGCCCCGGTCCCGGGCGTGGAACTGGTGGTCATGCCGCCGATGCCCTACCTGGGCGACCTGATCGAGGACTTCGAGGGCTCGGCCCTGGTGTTCGGCGCCCAGGACGTGAGCCCCAACATGGAAGGCGCCTACACTGGCGAGGTCTCGGCGCGGATGGTGGCCGACGTGGGCGCCCGCTACGCGCTGTGCGGCCATTCCGAGCGCCGCCGCTACCACGCCGAGAGCAGCGAGCTGGTCGCGCGCAAGTTCCAGGCCTGCCTGCAGGCCGGGCTGGTGCCGGTGCTGTGCATGGGCGAGCACCTGGAGGACCGCGAGGCCGGCCGCGCCCAGGACGTCATCGCCGCCCAGCTGCAGCCTGTGCTGGACCTGGTCGGGGTGGGGGGCTTCGAATCGGCGGTGGTCGCCTACGAGCCGTGCTGGGCGATCGGCACCGGCCGCACCGCCAGCCCGGAGCAGGCCCAGGAGATGCACGCCTTCATCCGTCGCCAGATCGCCGCGCACGATGCTAGAATCGCCGATTCGCTGCCCATCCTGTACGGGGGCAGCGTGAAGCCCGACAACGCCGGCGCGCTGTGCGCGCAGCCGGACGTGGACGGCGGGCTGATCGGCGGCGCCTCCCTGGTGGCCGCCGATTTCCTGGCCATTGCCCGGGCCGCTGCGGCGGCGCGGTAAGCGAGACCCTGACAATGCTGATGCTGATCCTCAACGTGGTGTACGTGCTGGTGGCGATCGCCATGATCGTGCTGATCCTGCTGCAGCGCGGCGCCGGCGCGGCCGCCGGCTCCGGCTTCGGCGCGGGCGCCTCCGGCACCGTGTTCGGCGCGCGCGGCGCGTCCAACTTCCTGTCCAAGAGCACCAAGTGGCTGGCCGTGGTGTTCTTCGGCATCAGCCTGTTCATGGCCTGGTACGCCACCCA
Source organism: Pseudoxanthomonas sp. GW2 (assembly GCF_000283075.1). NCBI lineage: Bacteria > Pseudomonadati > Pseudomonadota > Gammaproteobacteria > Lysobacterales > Lysobacteraceae > Pseudoxanthomonas > Pseudoxanthomonas sp. GW2. The sequence goes on along the minus strand of NZ_ALIP01000083.1, from coordinate 18,915 downwards.
CAGCGCCCGCCCGGTGGTGCAGCAGGACCTGGGCGTGATGGGCCGGCTCGAAGTCCCGGCGGCGCCCGTCGCGGCCCCGGGCGAGCTGCCGGCCCCGCCGGCTGCTTCCGAGGTCCCGGCCGCCACGCCGGCGGCGGGCGAGGTCCCGGCCCCGGCGCAGGAAGAAAATGCCGCCGGAACGGCTACGCAGCCGCAGCAGTAACGCGTACAATGCGCCACCGCGCCAGGCGGCGCGGTGAAGGTTTCAGGCCCAGGTGGCGGAATTGGTAGACGCACTACCTTGAGGTGGTAGCGACGAGAGTCGTAGGGGTTCGAGTCCCCTCTTGGGCACCAACTACATGGTCCCGGCGCGTGCGCCGGGCGAAGACGGCCCGCTTCGGCGGGCTTCTTTGTTTCCGCGGGAAAGTTGCGGAGGCGGCGACAAACGTCCAAAGCGTTTACCCTTATCGCCGCGGACGCTACAATCCCGCTGCTATGCACAACCGCGCGGCCGGGGTCTCCCGTGCCGCGCGGCGCATTGGCAAGTTCCGCGGCCAGGCCGCGGCAGGACAGGCGAGGGGAGCCGCTGACGCGGCCGCCACCGCCCACCCAAGCCCGCTCCAGGGCAGAGGCAAGAGAGAACCACACGTGCTGGCCCAATACCTGCCGACCCTGCTGTTCCTGATCGTGGCCACCGGGATCGGCATCGCGCTGATCATCGTTGGCCGCGTGCTCGGACCGCGCCGTCCGGACGCCGAGAAGCTGTCGCCGTACGAGTGCGGCTTCGAGGCCTTCGAGGACGCGCGCATGAAGTTCGACGTGCGCTACTACCTCATCGCGATCCAGTTCATCGTCTTCGACCTGGAAATCATCTTCATCGTGCCGTGGACCCTCGTGTTCCAGGACCTGGGGCCGCGCGCGCTGGTCACCATGGCCCTGTTCGTGGGGATGCTCTTCCTCGGCTTCGTCTACGTCTGGAAGAAGGGAGCGCTCGAATGGGAGTGATCCAAACCATCGACCGCCTGATGACCAACCCGATGCCCGAGGGCCGGGTCGAGGACATCCTGCGGCCCGCCGGCGAGAACCCGCTGCTGGAGAAGGGCTACGTCACCACCAGCGTCGACGCCCTGGTCAACTGGGCCCGCACCGGCTCGATGTGGCCGATGACCTTCGGCCTGGCCTGCTGCGCGGTCGAGATGATGCACGCCGGCGCCGCGCGCCTGGACCTGGACCGTTACGGCGTGGTGTTCCGCCCGTCGCCGCGCCAGTCCGACGTGATGATCGTGGCCGGCACCCTGGTCAACAAGATGGCCCCGGCGCTGCGCAAGGTCTACGACCAGATGCCCGACCCGAAGTGGGTCATCTCCATGGGCAGCTGCGCCAACGGCGGCGGCTACTACCACTACTCCTACTCCGTGGTGCGCGGCTGCGACCGCATCGTGCCGGTGGACATCTACGTGCCCGGCTGCCCGCCGACCGCCGAGGCGCTGGTCTACGGCATCCTGCAGCTGCAGAAGAAGATCTGGCGCACCCAGACGGTGGCGGCGAACAAGAACAACACCATCGCCCGCTGACCCTCCTACCTGATCCACCGCGCGCCCCGGCGCGCACGAACGACGGAAACGCCAAGCCCCATGGCCGAGCCAGCTGCCACCTTCGCCCAGCGACTGCGCGACCGATTCCCCGGCGCCACGGTCACCGTGGCCGAGCCCCGTGGTGAAGTCACCCTCGAGGTTTCCGCCCAGGACCTGCTGGCCACCTGCCACGCCCTGCGCGACGAGTTCGGCTTCGAGCAGCTCACCGACCTGTGTGGCGTCGACTACATGGGCTACGGCAGCGACGAGTGGGATACCGAGGACGTGTCCTCCACCGGCTTCAGCCGCGGCGTCGAGGGCAAGGGCCCGGGCCGCTTCGGCTGGGGCGAGAAGCCCATGGAGCAGGGCCCGGCCGGCTCGCTGCCGGTGCTGGTGCCGGAGCGCCGCTTCGCCGCGGTCGCCCACCTGCTGTCCTACGCCAACAACTGCCGCCTGCGCGTGCGCTGCTTCGCCGAGGACGACTCGCTGCCGGTGGTGCCGTCGCTGACCCCGGTGTGGCGCGGCGCCAACTGGTTCGAGCGCGAGGCGTTCGACCTGTACGGCATCGTCTTCGAAGGCCATCCGGACCTGCGCCGGATCATGACGGACTACGGTTTCGTCGGCCATCCGTTCCGCAAGGACTTCCCGCTGATCGGCAACGTCGAGGTCCGCTACGACGAGCAGCGCAAGCGCGTGGTCTACGAGCCGGTGACCTCGGTCGAGCCGCGCGTCGGCGTGCCGCGCGTGATCCGCGACGACGCCCGCTACCAGACCGCCGCAGGCGAGGCCGCACAACGGGAGGCCGCCAAGTGAGCGCCCAGATGCTTACCGACAGCCACAGCCAGCCCGGCCAGGCGCCGGCCGGCGACTCCTCCGCGCTGCGGCAGGAGATCCGCAACTACACGATGAACTTCGGCCCGCAGCACCCGGCCGCGCACGGCGTGCTGCGCCTGATCCTGGAAATGGACGGCGAGACCATCGTCCGCGCCGACCCGCACGTGGGCCTGCTCCACCGCGGCACCGAGAAGCTGGCCGAGTCCAAGCCGTTCAACCAGTCGATCCCGTACATGGACCGGCTGGACTACGTGTCGATGATGTGCAACGAGCACGCCTACGTGCGCGCGATCGAGACCCTGCTGGGGATCGAGGCGCCCGAGCGCGCCCAGTACATCCGCACGATGTTCGACGAGATCACCCGCATCCTGAACCACCTGATGTGGGTCGGCTCCAACGCGCTGGACCTGGGCGCGATGGCGGTGTTCCTGTACGCGTTCCGCGAGCGCGAGGAGCTGATGGACGTCTACGAGGCGGTCAGCGGCGCGCGCATGCACGCGGCCTACTACCGTCCCGGCGGCGTCTACCGCGACCTACCGGACCGGATGCCGAAGTACAAGGAGTCGCCCTGGCACAAGGGCGCCAAGCTCAAGCGCTTCAACGAGGCCCGCGAGGGTTCGCTCCTGGACTACCTCGAGCACTTCACCCGCGAGTTCCCCAAGCGCGTCGACGAGTACGAGACGCTGCTGACCGACAACCGCATCTGGAAGCAGCGTACCGTCGGCATCGGCGTGGTCACCCCGGAGCAGGCCTATGCCTGGGGCATGACCGGCGTGATGCTGCGCGGCTCGGGCATCGCCTGGGACCTGCGCAAGAAGCAGCCGTACGCCAAGTACGACGCGGTGGACTTCGACATCCCGGTGGGCGTCAACGGCGACTGCTACGACCGCTACCTGGTCCGCATCGCCGAGATGCGCCAGTCCAACCGCATCATCGCCCAGTGCGTGAAGTGGCTGAAGGAAAACCCGGGCCCGGTGATGGTCAGGAACTACAAGGTCGCCCCTCCCAAGCGGGAGGAGATGAAGGACGACATGGAAGCCCTGATCCACCACTTCAAGCTGTTCTCCGAGGGCTACTGCGTGCCGGCCGGCGAGACCTACGCCGCGGTCGAGGCGCCGAAGGGCGAGTTCGGCTGCTACCTGGTCTCCGACGGCGCCAACAAGCCGTTCCGCGTGCACCTGCGCGCCCCGGGCTTCGCGCACCTGTCGTCCATGGACGAGATCGTGCGCGGCCACATGCTGGCCGACGTCGTGGCCATGATCGGTACTTATGACCTTGTGTTTGGTGAGGTGGATCGATGAAGGCCACCGGTAATTTCGAGAACGCGCGCAACGTCGACCCGATGGTCGTGCTGAGCGACGCGACGCGCGCGCACATCGACCACTGGCTGACCAAGTTCCCGCCGGACCGCAAGCGGTCGGCGGTGCTGCAGGGCCTGCACGCGGCCCAGGAACAGAACGGGGGCTGGCTGAGCGACGAACTGATCGCCGCCGTCGCCAAGTACCTGGACATCCCGCCGGTGTGGGCCTACGAGGTCGCCACCTTCTACTCGATGTTCGAGACCCAGCCGGTGGGCCGCAACAACGTTGCGTTCTGCACCAACATCAGCTGCTGGCTCAACGGCGCGCAGGAGCTGGTCGAGCACGCCGAGAAGAAGCTGGGCTGCAAGCTGGGCGAATCCACCGCCGACGGCCGCGTCTACCTCAAGCGCGAGGAAGAGTGCGTGGCCGCGTGCTGCGGCGCCCCGGTGGTCGTGATCAACGGCCATTACCACGAGAAGCTCACCCCCGAGAAGGTGGACGAGCTGCTCGACGGACTGAAGTGAGGCCGGCGCAGATGGCACATCACCCGAAGATTTCCGAGGGCTACGGCCCGGTCGGCCCCGCGCCGAAGGAGCACCAGGCGGTCTACACGACGCTGCACTTCGACAAGCCCTGGTCGTACGAGAACTACCTCAAGACCGGCGGCTACCAGGCGCTGCGCAAGATCCTGACCGAGAAGATCCCGCCGGCCGACATCATCGAGATGGTCAAGCAGTCCGGCCTGCGCGGCCGCGGCGGCGCTGGCTTCCCGACCGGCCTGAAGTGGAGCTTCATGCCCAAGGGCGACATGCAGAAGTACATCCTCTGCAACTCGGACGAGTCCGAGCCGGGCACCTGCAAGGACCGCGACATCCTGCGCTTCAACCCGCACGCGGTGATCGAGGGCATGGCCATCGCCTGCTACGCGACCGGCGCGACCGTGGGCTACAACTACCTGCGCGGCGAGTTCCACCACGAGCCGTTCGAGCACCTTGAGGAAGCCCTGGCCGAGGCCTACAAGCACGGCTGGCTGGGCAAGGACATCCTCGGCTCGGGCGTGGACATCGACATCTACAACGCCCTCGGCGCCGGCGCCTACATCTGCGGCGAGGAAACCGCGCTGATGGAGTCGCTGGAGGGCAAGAAGGGCCAGCCGCGCTTCAAGCCGCCGTTCCCGGCCAACTTCGGCCTGTACGGCAAGCCGACCACGATCAACAACACCGAGACCTACGCCTCGGTGCCGGCGATCATCCGCAACGGCCCGGAGTGGTTCATGGGCCTGGGCAAGCCGAACAACGGCGGCTGCAAGATCTTCTCGGTCTCCGGCCACGTCGCGCGCCCGGGCAACTACGAGATCCGCCTCGGCACCCCGTTCACCGAGCTGCTGGAGATGGCCGGCGGCATCCGCAACGGCAACCGCATCAAGGCGGTGATCCCGGGCGGCTCGTCGATGCCGGTGTTGCCGGGCGAGGTGATGATGGGCCTGACCATGGACTACGACTCGATCCAGAAGGCCGGTTCCGGCCTGGGTTCGGGCGCGGTCATCGTCATGGACCACACCACCTGCATGGTGCGCGCCTGCCAGCGCATCGCCCGCTTCTACTACAAGGAGAGCTGCGGCCAGTGCACGCCGTGCCGCGAGGGCACCGGCTGGATGTACCGCATGCTGACCCGCATCGCCAACCTGGAGGCGACGCTGGACGACCTGCACATGCTGCGCACCGCGGCGGGGCAGATCGAGGGCCACACCATCTGCGCGTTCGGCGAGGCCGCCGCGTGGCCGGTGCAGGGCTTCCTGCGCCACTTCTGGCATGAATTCGAATACGCGATCGTGAACAAGCGCTTCCTCGTCGACGACGAGCGCAACGGCACGGTCGTCCGCTCCAACGTGGAGGTGGCCGCGTGAGTGCGCAGCCCGTCAACCCGAACCTTCCGCCGGACCACGTCACCGTCTTCATCGACGGCGTCGAGCTGGCCGCGCCCAAGGGGTCGATGATCATCCAGGTTGCCGACAAGGCCGGCATCCCGATCCCGCGTTTCTGCTACCACGACAAGCTGGCCATCGCCGCCAACTGCCGCATGTGCCTGGTCGACACCGAGATCGGCGGCCGCGCCGCGCCGAAGCCGTCGCCGGCCTGCGCCACACCGGTGATGGACGGCATGAAGGTCTTCACCCGCAACGAGAAGGCCCTCAAGTCGCAGCGCAACGTGCTGGAGTTCCTGCTGATCAACCACCCGCTGGACTGCCCGGTCTGCGACCAGGGCGGCGAGTGCGAGCTGCAGGACCTGTCGCTGGGCTATGGCCGCTCGGTCAGCCGTTTCGTCGAGCGCAAGCGCGTGGTGCCGGACGAGGACATCGGCCCGCTGGTCGCCACCGAGATGACCCGCTGCATCCAGTGCACCCGCTGCGTGCGCTTCACCGGCGAGATCGCCGGTACGTACGAGCTGGGCGGCATGTACCGCGGCGAGAACCTGCAGATCGGCACCTACGACGGCAAGCCGCTGACCACCGAGCTGTCCGGCAACGTCATCGACGTGTGCCCGGTCGGCGCGCTGACCAACAAGGTGTTCCAGTTCCGCGCCCGTCCGTGGGAGCTGATCGCCAAGGAGTCGCTGGGCTACCACGACGCGCTGGGCTCGAACCTGTTCCTGCACAGCCGCCGCGGCGAGGTGCTGCGCGCCGTGCCGCGCGAGAACGAGCTGGTCAACGAGTGCTGGCTGTCCGACCGCGACCGCTATTCGCACCAGGGCCTGAACGCCGCCGACCGCGCCACCGTGCCGCTGGTCAAGCAGGGCGGGGAGTGGAAGGAGGCGACCTGGGCCGAGGCCCTGTCCGCCGCCGCCGCGATCCTGCGCGAGAACAAGGGCGACGACCTGGGCGTGCTGGTGCACCCGGCGACCTCGAACGAGGAGGGCGGCCTGCTGGCCGCGCTGGCGGCCGGCCTGGGCACCGCCAACATCGACCACCGCATCGCCAACCGCGACTTCTCCGACGCCGCGGTCGCCGAGCCGTTCGCCCTGCCGGTCGCCGAGATCGAGCAGGCCGACGTGGTCGTCGTGGTCGGTTCCAACATCCGCCACGAGCTGCCGCTGCTGCACGCCCGCCTGCGCAAGGCGCAGACCAAGCGCGGTGCGCGCATCCACGTGGTCAACCCGGTCGACTTCGACTTCACCTTCGCCGCCGCCGGCAAGCACATCGTGCCGCCGTCGCGCATCGCCGAGGTGCTGGGCGGGGCCGAGCTGCGCGGCGCGCTGCAGGGCGCGACCCGCCCGGTGGTGATCGTCGGCGCCATCGCCGAGAACCACCCGCAGGCCGCCGCGATCCGCGCCGCCGCGCGCGACTTCGCCGCCGCCACCGGCGCGGCGCTGTGCCGCATCCCGCAGGGCGCCAACGCCGTGGGCCTGGCCCGCGCCGGCGTGCTGCCGGCCGCCCGCGACGTCGCCGGCATGTTCGCCGAGCCGCGCCGCGCCTACGTGCTGTACGGCATCGAGCCGGGCCTGGACTTCGCCGACACCGCCTCCGGGCTGAAGGCGCTGAACGCTGCAAAGGTCGTGGCCTTCAGCCACTTCGCCTGCGAATCCACCCGCGCGGTGGCCGACGTGATCCTGCCGATCGGCCTGCTGCCGGAGATCGAGGCCACGCTGACCAACCTCAACGGCGTCGAGCAGTCCGCGCACGCGGCCGGCCGCCTGCCGGGCCAGGCCCGCGAGGGCTGGCGCGTGCTGCGCGCGCTCGGCGGCGAGCTGGGGCTGGCCGGCTTCGAGTTCACCGACCTGGTCGGCGCACGCGCGATGCTGGAAGGCGGCCGCCAGGTGCAGGTGCGCGCCGGCTCGGCCGGCGCGGCGGGCGAGGGCGCCCTGGAGCTGGCCCTGGTCCCGGCGATCTACCGCACCGACGCGGTGGTGCGCCGCGCGGCCGCGCTGCAGGCGCATCCGCTCAACGTCGCCCCGCGCATCGTGCTCAACCCGGCGGACGCCGCCGGCATCGAGTCCGGCGCGGTGGTCAAGGTCAAGGGCGCGCATGGCACGGCCACCCTGCCGGCCGTGGTCGATGCGCGGGTGGCCGCGGGTGCGGCATGGATTGAAGGTGGCCACGGCGCCACCGCGCCGCTGGGCGCTGGCCGGGTCGAGGTGGTGAAGGCATGAACGAGCTGCTGATCAACGCGGTCGGTCCGCTGCGCGAGTGGTTCTACGGCCTGGGCGAACTGGGCCCGGCGCTGTGGATCGTGCTGAAGGTCCTGACCATCGCCATGCCGGTGATCATCGCCGTGGCGTTCTACGTGGTCTGGGAGCGCAAGCTCATCGGCTGGATGCACGTGCGCCACGGGCCCATGTACGTGGGCATGGGCATCTTCCAGGCGTTCGCGGACGTCTTCAAGCTGCTGTTCAAGGAGGTCATCCGTCCGGCCAACGCGCACAAGGTGATGTACGTCATCGCGCCGTTGATCGTACTGGCGCCGGCCTTCGCCGCCTGGGCGGTGGTGCCGTTCGACTACCAGCTGGTCCTGTCCAACGCCAACGCCGGCCTGCTGTACCTGCTGGCGATGACCTCGATGGGCGTGTACGGCATCATCATCGCCGGCTGGGCCTCCAACTCGAAGTACGCCTTCCTCGGCGCGATGCGCTCGGCCGCCCAGGTGGTCAGCTACGAGATCGCCATGGGCTTCGCCCTGGTGGGCGTGCTGATCGCCGCCGGCAGCCTCAACCTGACCGACATCGTCATGGCGCAGTCGGGCAACGCCGGCTTCTTCGAGTGGTTCTGGCTGCCGCTGCTGCCGCTGTTCGTCGTGTACTGGGTGTCCGGCGTGGCCGAGACCAACCGCGCGCCGTTCGACGTGGTCGAGGGCGAGTCGGAGATCGTGGCCGGCCACATGGTGGAGTACTCCGGTTCGGCGTTCGCGCTGTTCTTCCTGGCCGAGTACGCCAACATGATCCTGGTCAGCTTCCTGATCTCGATCTTCTTCCTCGGCGGCTGGCTGAGCCCGATCCAGGGCTGGGTCACGGCGGACGTTTCGCCGTGGATCGACTGGGTCTGGAAGGGCGGCTGGCCGTGGCTGCTGGCCAAGGTGGTGTTCTTCGCCAGCGCATACATCTGGTTCCGCGCCAGCTTCCCGCGCTACCGCTACGACCAGATCATGCGTCTGGGCTGGAAGGTCTTCATCCCGTTGACGATCTTCTGGATCGCGGTGACCGCTCTGCTGGTGTTCTTTGGCGTGTTCGAGAAGGGCGCCTGATCCGATGAACAAAGTCGTCCACTACTTCAAGAGCCTGCTGCTGCTGGAGCTGATCCAGGGCCTGGGGCTGACCCTGCGGTACCTGTTCCGTCCCAAGTACACGATGATGTACCCGATGGAGAAGTTCCCGCAGTCGCCGCGCTTCCGCGGCCTGCACGCGCTGCGCCGCTACCCGAACGGCGAGGAGCGCTGCATCGCCTGCAAGCTGTGCGAGGCGGTGTGCCCGGCGCTGGCCATCACCATCGACTCCGCGCGGCGCGAGGACGGCACCCGCCGCACCGCGCGCTACGACATCGACCTGTTCAAGTGCATCTACTGCGGCTTCTGCGAGGAAAGCTGCCCGGTGGATTCGATCGTGGAGACGCACGTGATGGAATACCACTTCGAGAAGCGCGGCGAGAACATCGTCACCAAGCCGCAGCTGCTCGCCATCGGCGACCGCCTCGAGGCGGAGATCGCCGAGCGTCGCGCCGCCGACGCCGCCTACCGCTGAGGCCACGATGGACTGGATCAAGATCGCTTTCTATGCCTTCGCCGCCGTGGCCGTGGCCTCGGCCGGCGCCGTGATCAGCGTGCGCAACCCGGTCAACGCGGTGCTGTGCCTGATCCTCACCTTCTTCTCCGTGGCCTGCACCTGGCTGCTGGTCGGTGCCGAGTTCCTCGGCGTGGCCCTGATCCTGGTGTACGTCGGCGCGGTGATGGTGCTGTTCCTGTTCGTGGTGATGATGCTGGACATCGACGTCGCCGCGATCCGGGAGGGCTGGGTCCGGTTCCTGCCGGTCGGCCTGGTGGTCGCGGTGGTGATGCTGGTGCAGGTGCTGGCGCTGATCGGCGTCAAGGCCCGCTCGGCCAGCCCGTTCCCGGCGGACAACGCCGCGGCGCTGGCGGCCGAGACGTCCAACACCCGCTGGCTGGCCGAGACCCTGTTCACCGAGTACATCCTGCCGTTCGAGTTCGCCGCGGTGATCCTGACCGTGGCGGTGATCGCGGCGGTGATGATCACCCTGCGCAAGCGCACCGGCATCAAGACCCAGAACGCCTCCGAGCAGTCGCGGGTCCGGGCCGCCGACCGCCTGCGCATGGTGTCCATGCCGGCGGAGAAGCCGGCGCCGCTTGCACCCAAGGCCGAAGGGGAGGGCCAGGCATGATCACCCTCGGACACATGCTGGCGCTGGGCGCGGTGCTGTTCTGCATCAGCCTCGCGGGCATCTTCCTCAACCGCAAGAACATCATCGTCCTGCTGATGTCGATCGAGCTGATGCTGCTGTCGGTCAACATCAACTTCATCGCGTTCTCGCGCGAGCTGGGCGATGCGGCGGGGCAGCTCTTCGTGTTCTTCATCCTGACGGTCGCGGCCGCGGAAGCGGCGATCGGCCTGGCGATCCTGGTGGCGCTGTTCCGTACCCGCGGCACCATCAACGTCGGCGAGGTGGATTCGCTCAAGGGCTGATGCCCGCGGGCACGTCCCGGATGCGGTCGGGCCGCGAGGCTGGCCGCTCCCGGGGCGGAGAGGGACGCCGCGTCGCGGCGGGCAACACACGCAGGGCGCCGCCCGGGCGGCGCCCGACCCGGCCCAGGCCGGGCGGAATTGGAAGTGGCGGCATGCGCGGCCGGCGGCTCGATCCACCGGCATCACGGCACGAACGGCACGTACTGGAACTTAGACGGCAACCATGATCATCTCCAAAACCCACCTGCTGCTGATCGTCCTGGCCCCGTTGCTGGGCAGCATCATCGCGGGTCTGTTCGGGCGCCAGGTCGGCCGCAGGGGCGCGCAGTCGGCGACCATCCTGGGCGTGGCGGTCAGCTGCGCGCTCTCGTGCTGGGTCCTGTACCAGCTGGTCGCCGGCGGCGCCGCGCCGTTCAACGAGAACGTCTACACCTTCTTCGACGTCGGCGGCTACTCGGCCCACGTCGGCTTCATGGTCGACCGCCTGACCGCGATGATGATGGTGGTCGTCACCTTCGTCTCGCTGCTGGTGCACGTGTACACCATCGGCTACATGGCCGACGACCCCGGCTACCAGCGCTTCTTCAGCTACATCTCGCTGTTCACCTTCTCGATGCTCATGCTGGTCATGGGCAACAACTTCCTGCAGCTGTTCTTCGGCTGGGAAGCGGTGGGCCTGGTCTCGTACCTGCTGATCGGCTTCTGGTTCAAGCGCCCGAGCGCGGTGTTCGCCAACATGAAGGCGTTCATCGTCAACCGCGTCGGCGACTTCGGCTTCCTGCTGGGCATCGCCGCGATCCTGTGGTGGTTCGGCACCCTGGACTACGCCACCGTGTTCGCCCGCGCGCCGATGCTGCAGGGCATGGAAGTGCAGGTCATCGAGGGCCATTCCTGGGGCGTGGCCACCATCATCTGCGTGTGCCTGTTCATCGGCGCCATGGGCAAGTCGGCGCAGGTGCCGCTGCACGTGTGGCTGCCGGACTCGATGGAAGGCCCGACCCCGATCTCGGCGCTGATCCACGCCGCGACCATGGTGACCGCCGGCATCTTCATGGTGGCGCGCATGTCGCCGCTGTTCGAGCTGTCGCAGGCGACCCTGGACTTCGTCCTGTTCGTGGGCGCCACCACCGCGTTCTTCACCGGCCTGATCGGCATCGTGCAGAACGACATCAAGCGCGTGGTCGCGTACTCGACCCTGTCGCAGCTGGGCTACATGACCGTCGCCCTGGGCGTGTCGGCCTACTCGGCGGCGGTGTTCCACCTGATGACCCACGCCTTCTTCAAGGCGCTGCTGTTCCTGGCCGCCGGCTCGGTGATCATCGGCATGCACCACGAGCAGGACATGCGCAAGATGGGCGGCCTGCGCAAGTACATGCCCGTCACCTACTGGACCAGCGTGATCGGCACCCTGGCCCTGGTCGGTACCCCGTTCTTCTCGGGCTTCTACTCCAAGGACACCATCATCGAGGCCGCGGCGCACCACGCCCACGAGGCCGGCTCCTGGGTGGCCACCTACGGCTACTGGGCGGTGATCGGCGGCGTGGTCGTCACCAGCTTCTACAGCTTCCGCCTGCTGTTCCTGACCTTCCATGGCCCGGAGCGCTTCCGCGACGCCGTCGCCCACCACGACGAGCACGCCCATGGCGCGGCCGCGCACGCCGACGCCGAGGCCCAGGGCGGCCACGACGCGCGTGCCGACGGCCATGGCCACGACGACCACGGCCACCACGGCGCGCACGAGCCGCACGAGTCGCCGTGGGTGGTGACCGTGCCGCTGGTCCTGCTGGCGATCCCGTCGATCCTGATCGGCTTCTTCACCATCGGCCCGATGCTGTTCGGCACCGACTGGCGCGGCCACCACGCCGAGGCGCTGGTCCCGGGCCAGGCCGTGAACTTCTTCACCGGCGTGATCGACTTCCTGGATCCGGCGCGCGACACCGTCGCCGCGGTCGGCCGCGAGTACTGGCACGGCCCGGTGGCCTACGCGCTGCACGGCATGCTGATGCCGGCCTTCTGGCTGACCGTCGCCGGCTTCGTGCTCGCCGCGGTGCTGTACCTGTGGAAGCCGGACGTCCCGGGCCGCCTGCGCCGCTCGCTGCACCCGCTGGTGCGCGTGCTGGAGGAGAAGTACGGCTTCGACCACCTGTGGATCAAGGGCTTCGCCGGCGGCGGCCTGGCGCTGGGCCGCGTGTCGCGCTGGATCGACAGCAAGATCGTGGACGGCCTGTTCGTCAACGGCAGCGCCCGCGTGATCGGCCTGGCCGCCGCGCTGCTGCGCCGCACCCAGTCCGGTTACCTCTACCACTATGCCTTCGCCATGATCATCGGCCTCATCGCACTGCTGGCCGTGCTCATGCGTTACTGGCAATGAACTGACTGCACGGAAGAACACGACGTGGCGAACCACCTGTTGAGTGTCCTGATCTGGCTGCCGATCATCGGCGGTGCGCTGGTGCTGGCGCTGGGCGACCGGCCCGCGGCCGCACGCTGGTCCGCGCTGGGCGTGGCCCTGCTGACCCTGGTCCTGAGCGTGGGCCTGGTGACCGGGTTCGACTATGCCGCCCCCGGGCTGCAGTTCGTCGAGAGCCATGCTTGGATCCCGGCCTACGACATCCACTACAACCTGGGCGCCGACGGCATCGCCGTCGCCCTGATCCTGCTGACGACCATCGTCACCCCGCTGGCGCTGATTGGTGCCTGGGAGTCGATCCAGAAGCGGGTCAACCAGTACGTGGCCTCGTTCCTGATCCTGGAGGGCGTGACGGTCGGCATCTTCGCCGCCACCGACGCGATCCTGTTCTACGTGTTCTTCGAGGCCATGCTGATCCCGATGTTCCTGATCATCGGCGTCTGGGGTGGTCCGCGCCGCATCTACGCGGCGATGAAGTTCTTCCTGTACACCTTCCTCGGCTCGGTGCTGATGCTGGTGGCGCTGATCTACCTGTACATCAAGGGCGGCAGCTTCCAGCTGGCCGACCTGTACGCGCTGCCGCTGAGCGCGAAGGAGCAGACCTGGATCTTCTTCGCCTTCGCCATCGCCTTCGCGGTGAAGGTGCCGATGTTCCCGGTGCACACCTGGCTGCCGGACGCGCACGTGGAGGCGCCGACCGCCGGTTCGGTGATCCTGGCCGCGATCGCGCTGAAGATCGGCGGCTACGGTTTCCTGCGCTTCAACCTGCCGATCACCCCGGACGCCGGCCACGAGTGGGCCTGGCTGATCATCGCCCTGTCGCTGATCGCGGTGATCTACGTCGGCCTGGTCGCCCTGGTCCAGGACGACATGAAGAAGCTGGTGGCGTACTCCTCCGTGGCGCACATGGGCTTCGTCACCCTGGGCAGCTTCATCGCCTTCACCCTGGTGCGCGACTTCGGCTCGGTCGACGCCGCCCGCCTGGGCCTGCAGGGCGCGATGATGCAGATGATCTCGCACGGCTTCGTCTCCGGCGCGATGTTCTCCTGCATCGGCGTGCTGTACGACCGCATGCACACCCGCCGCATCGCCGACTACGGCGGCGTGGCCAACGTGATGCCGTGGTTCGCCACCTTCGCCATGCTGTTCTTCATGGCCAACGCGGGCCTGCCGGGCACCAGCGGCTTCGTCGGCGAGTTCATGGTGGTGCTGGCCAGCTTCCAGAAGCACCCGGTGGTGGCGCTGCTGGCGGCCACGACCCTGATCACCGCGGCCGCCTACACCCTGTGGCTGTACCGCCGCGTGTTCTTCGGCGAGGTCGCCAATGCGCACGTGGCCGAGCTGAAGGACATCAACGCACGCGAAGTGCTGGTGCTGGGCGTGTTCGCCGCCGGCACCCTGCTGTTCGGCCTGTGGCCAAAGCCGCTGACCGACCTGATGGAACCGTCGATCGCGCACCTGGCGACCCAGATCGCCACCAGCAAGCTGTAAGGATTCTTCGAAGATGACCACGTCCCTCGCGATGCCGTCCGCCGCCGAGCTGGTGCCGTTGCTGCCCGAGCTGGTGCTGATCGGCGGTGCCTTCGCCCTGTTGATCGTCGACCTGTTCATCAACGCGCGCCACAAGGTGTGGACGCACTTCCTGTCGGTGCTGGTGCTGGCCGTGGTGCTGGCGATGCTGGCCACCGGCGTGGGCGGGCAGGGCGAAGTGATGTCCGGCATGTTCGTGCGCGACACCGCCGCCGACGTCATGAAGCTCGCCATCGTGCTGATGAGCGGCCTGACCCTGGTCTACGGCTGGAGCTACCTGCGCGAGCGCAACCTGTACCAGGGCGAGCTGCCGGTGCTGGTGCTGTTCGCCACCGCCGGCATGATGATGCTGGTCTCGGCCGGCAGCCTGGTGGTCGTCTACCTGGGCCTGGAGCTGCTGGCGCTGAGCTCGTACGCCCTGGTCGCCGCCGACCGCGACAACGGCCGCGCCACCGAGGCGGCGATGAAGTACATCGTGCTCGGCTCGCTGGCCTCCGGCCTGCTGCTGTACGGCATGTCGCTGGTCTACGGCGCCACCGGCACCCTGCACCTGGACGCCATCCGCGCCTCGATCGAGGGCAGCGACGAGCGCACGCTGCTGCTGACCGGCACCGCGTTCATGGTCGCCGGCGTGGCCTTCAAGCTGGGCGCCGCCCCGTTCCACATGTGGCTGCCGGACGTCTACCAGGGCGCCACCGCCCCGGTCGCGCTGTTCGTCAGCACCGCGCCCAAGCTGGCCGCCTTCGGCATGGCCTGGCGCCTGCTGGAGATGGGCGTGGGCCCGCTGGCGCCGGAATGGAAGTGGCTGCTGGCCGGCCTGTCGGCGGTGTCGCTGGTGGTCGGCAACCTGATGGCGCTGGCCCAGACCAACATCAAGCGCATGCTGGCCTATTCGACGGTCTCGCACATCGGCTACCTGCTGATGGGCCTGGCCGGCGGCGACCAGGTCGGCTACACCGCGGCGCTGTTCTACACCATCGGCTACGCGATCATGTCGGCCGCGGCCTTCGGCGTGATCATCGCGCTGTCGCGCAAGGGCTTCGAGGCGGACAACATCGACGACTTCAAGGGCCTGGCCGCGCGCAGCCCGTGGATGGCGCTGCTGATGCTGCTGGTGATGGCCTCGCTGGCCGGCGTGCCGCCGCTGCTGGGCTTCTGGACCAAGCTGGCCGTGCTGCGCGCGGCGCTGCAGGGCGGCATGCTGTGGCTGGCCATCCTCGGCGTGGTCGCGGCGGTGGTCGGCGCGTACTACTACCTGCGCGTGATCAAGGTCATGTTCTTCGACGAGCCGGCCGGCGCCCCGCTGGCGGCGCACAACGACCGCGTGCTTGGCGTGGTGCTGGGCGTCAACGCGGTGGGCCTGTTCGCCCTCGGCCTGGCCTGGGATCCGATCATGGTGTGGTGCCAGCGCGCCTTCATGTGAGGACGCGCCGCTCCGCGCGGAACACGCAAAAGCCCCCGGTTTTCCGGGGGCTTTTGCGTTGCAGGGCAGGCGGGCGCGATGCCGCGCCGCGTCTTCCAGGTGCGCGGACTGGCCATCCGCGCGGCTCGTTCATGTATAATCTCCGCGTTCCGGGACGGCCGCGCGGCCGGCTCCGGGGAGCAGGCCGCCGGCACGGGGCAGGCTCCGGAAGATGCGGCAAGGGCCTTGCATCAAGGCGCGATAGCCGGCATAATTCCGCTTCTGATGCGGGGTGGAGCAGTCTGGCAGCTCGTCGGGCTCATAACCCGAAGGTCGCAGGTTCAAATCCTGCCCCCGCTACCATGTTTCGAGGTTGTGCGGTGTTCCTGGGTTTCCAGGGCTGCGGGATCCTCAAGACTGGGCTTGCAACGGCGCATGTTCCCGCCGTTGCGCCGATTCCAGCACCATCGGATGAGAAGCCCGACAGGGCTCTCGAGCACAAGAGGCCCGCAAGGGCCTCTTGTCGTTTATGCGGCCGGCAGGCCGTGCCCCGTCCCACCGCGTTGGAGTTGCCGCCGAAGATGAGCGAAAAGACCAGCGAAATCGTCCAGTTGCTCGCCCCGACCGTGGAGTCGCTCGGGCTGGAGCTGCTGGGCGTCGAATACCTCCCGGCACCGGGCGGCGCGACCCTGCGCCTGTACATCGACGTGCCGGCCGCCGAAGGCGGCGAGCCGGAGCGCACCGTCACCATCGACGACTGCGAGGCGGTCAGCCGCGAGGTGTCCGCGCAGCTGGACGTGGCCGACCCGATCTCCGGCAACTACACCCTCGAGGTGTCCTCGCCGGGCATGGACCGGCCGCTGTTCACCGCCGCGCATTTCGCCCGTTTCGCCGGCCAGCAGGCCAAGGTCGGGCTGAAGCTGCCGCAGGAAGGCCGCCGCAGGCTGCAAGGCACGATCCTGAGGGTGGAAAATGGCCAGGTGGCCTTCGCCCTGGACGGCGCGGAGTTCGTGGTGGAGCTGGACAACATCGACAAGGCCCGCCTGGTGCCCGACTGGGAGGCGCTGGGCCTGGCGCCAGGCAAGAAGCCCGGCAAGGGCGGCAATTCGGGCAAGCATTCCAACAAGCCGGCGGCCGGCAAGCCGCACGCGGAGTAAACAGATGAGCAAGGAACTTCTGCTGGTAGTTGACGCGGTCGCCAACGAAAAGGGCGTGCCGCGCGAAGTGATCTTCGAGGCGCTCGAGGCGGCCCTGGCTTCGGCCGCCAAGAAGCGCTACGTCGACCAGGACGTGCTGACCCGCGTTTCGATCGACCGCAAGGATGGCAGCTACGAGACCTTCCGCCGCTGGGAAGTGGTGGCCGACGACGTGGTGATGGAGTCGCCGGACCGGCAGATCCGCCTGATGGACGCGGTCGACGAGGCCGACGGCGTCGAGGTCGGCGACTACATCGAGGAGCAGATCGAGAACCCCGAGTTCGGCCGCATTGCCGCGCAGGCCGCCAAGCAGGTGATCGTGCAGCGCGTGCGCGAGGCCGAGCGCCAGCAGGTCGTGGACGCCTGGAAGGACCGCGTCGGCGAGCTGGTGACCGGCGTGGTCAAGCGCGTGGAGCGCGGCAACGTCTACGTCGACCTGGGCGGCAACGCCGAGGGCTTCATCCCGAAGGACAAGGGCATCCCGCGCGACGTGCTGCGCGCCGGCGACCGCGTCCGCGGCTACCTGTACGAGGTCCGCAGCGAGCCCCGCGGCCCGCAGCTGTTCATCAGCCGCGCCGCGCCGGAGTTCATGATCGAGCTGTTCAAGCTCGAGGTGCCGGAAGTCGGCCAGGGCCTGGTCGAGATCAAGGCCTGCGCCCGCGACCCGGGCGACCGCGCCAAGATCGCGGTGATCGCCCACGACAACCGCACCGATCCGATCGGCGCGTGCATCGGCATGCGCGGCTCGCGCGTGCAGGCCGTGTCCAACGAGCTCAACGGCGAGCGCGTGGACATCGTGCTGTGGAACGAGAACCCGGCCAACTTCGTCATCAACGCGATGGCGCCGGCCGAGGTGCAGTCGATCATCGTCGACGAAGAGAAGCACTCGATGGACCTGGCCGTGGCCGAGGACCGCCTGGCCCAGGCCATCGGCAAGGGTGGCCAGAACGTGCGCCTGGCCAGCCGCCTCACCGGCTGGCAGCTCAACGTGATGACCGCCGAGCAGGTGCAGGCCAAGAGCGAGGCCGAGCAGGCCGTGGCCCGCCAGCTGTTCATGGACAAGCTGGAGGTCGACGAGGAGATCGCCGGCATCCTGGTGGCAGAGGGCTTCAGCACGGTCGAGGAGATCGCCTACGTCCCGGTCGGCGAGCTGCTGGCGGTGGAGGGCTTCGACGAGGACATCGTCGAGGAACTGCGCGCCCGCGCCCGCGACGCCCTGCTCAACGAAGCCCTGGCGGTGGAGGAGCAGGAGGCCGGGGACGCCCCGGCCGAGGACCTGCTGGCGCTGGAGGGCATGGACGAGGACACCGCCTTCGCCCTGGCCGCCCATGGCGTGCGCACCGCCGAGGACCTGTCCGACCTGGCCGCCGACGAGGTGGTCGAGTTCGGCATCGAGGGCCTGGACGAGGAGCGCGCCGCGGCGTTGATCCTGGCGGCCCGCGCCGAGGAGATCGCCCGCCTGGAGCGTGGCGCATGAGCATGTCGCTGGCACGGCCGGGACGCCCCACCGGCGCCCCCGCCAGGCACCCGGAGCATGGCGCATGAGCCGGCGATGAACACCGCCCTGCACCCGCCAGGGCTTAGAATCCGCGTTTCCCTTGCTCTTTCTGGCGAGGGGGCGCCAAACAGAGCATAGGATCCGAATGTCGCAGCAAACCACCATTCGCAAGCTCGCCGAGCTGGTCAACACCCCGGTCGAGAAGCTGCTGGAGCAGCTGGCCGAGGCCGGCATGAAGTTCAGCGGTCCCGACCAGGTCGTGACCAGTGCCGAGAAGATCAAGCTGCTCGGCTTCCTGCGCCGTACCCACGGCAAGGGCTCGGCGGCTCCGGCCGAAGAGATCGCTGCGCCGAAGAAGATCACCCTGGCCCGGCGCAAGGTGCAGGAACTGACCGTCGGCGGCGGCCGCAGCAAGACCACCGTCGCCGTCGAGGTCCGCCAGAAGCGCACCTACATCAACGCCACCGAGGCGGCTCCCCCCGAGGCGCCGGTGGACGACGAGCGCGC
>NZ_ALIP01000082.1:0-21642 GCF_000283075.1 Pseudoxanthomonas sp. GW2 | reverse complement strand
GCGCGGCCAGGTCCACGGCGCGTGCCAGCAGGGCGCGCGCCTCCTCGCGCTGGCGCGGCGGCAGCACCAGCACCAGCGCCGCCGCCGGCTCGTCGGCGGGCAGTTCCGGGACCGCGTCGATCCCGGCGCGCTGCAGCGCGTCGGCCAGCGGCCGCGAGCCCTGCTCGCAGCGCAGGCGCGAAAGGTCGTGGCGGCGCAGCGGCCAGCCGTCGCGCCCACGCAGGAACAGCACGCGGCCCCGCGGCCACGGCAGGACGCCGCCGTCGAACGGCAGCAGCAGGGCCTTGAGGGGTTCGTCTTCGGTGCTCACGCGGTCGGGAACGGGCGGCGGGGCCGGCCATTATCCGCCAGTCGCGGCAGTGCGCCGCAGCGGCCGGTGCGCGGGCAAAAAAAGAAGGCCAGCCTCCGCGGGGGAGGCTGGCCCGGGTTACGCGGCGTCATGGCCGGCGCCGCGTCGCCCTCTCGCAAGCTCAGAAGCGGTAGCTCACCCCGAGGGTGATGCCGCGGCCGTAGCGGTAGTAGCCCTGGCTCAGCAGCGGGTTGCCGTTGATACTGTAGGTGTTGGCCTCGTCCAGCAGGTTGCGGCCTTCCAGCGAGAAGGTCAGGTGCTTGTCGTACTCGTAGGACACGTGCGCGGTGACCCAGGTGATCGGGTCGGCCACTTCGTTGAAGCCGGCGCCGAGCACGTTGGTCGCGGTGACGAAGCCGTCGGTGCGGTCGGCGGTGACGCCGGCCGACCACGGGCCACGCTCGTACATCACGCCCAGCGAGTACACCGACGGGGCGATGCCCTCCAGCGGGCGCTCCTCGCCGTCGACCCAGCTGCTGGACCAGTTGCGGGTGTACTGCGCGCGCACGCCGAAGCCGTTGTCCCAGAAGTGCTGGGCGCCGATCTCGTAGCCATGCACCTTGGCGTGGTCGCCGTTGATCGGGCGCATGATGTTGAACAGGGTCGGGCCGTCGGTGATGGCGTTGCCGGCGGCGTCGAGGATCGGGCCGACGCCGATGTCCTCGCCGGGCTCCCAGCTGGTGGTGATCTGGTTCTTGATCTTCTTGTAGTACACCGCGAAGTTGAAGATCGAGTTCTCGGCGAAGTACCACTCCAGCGAGGCGTCGGCCTGGTTGGCGGTGTACGGCTTCAGCTCGGCGTTGCCGCCGTAGATCTGGGTGAACTCGCCCCAGGACACGCTCTCGGTGGTGTTGGTCGGCGCCAGGGTGCTGACCGCCGGGCGTGCCATGGTCTTGGCCGCGCCCAGGCGCAGCAGCAGGTCCTCGCTGAAGTGCCAGCTGAAGTTGGCCGACGGCAGCGCGTAGGTGTAGTCCGAGGTCTGGTAGATCGAGCTGGGCTCGGCGTAGGTGGCGGTGTAGTTCCAGGCGCCGTTCTCGACGATCTTCGTGATCTTCGCGTCCCAGGCCTGGGCGGTGGTGCGGGTCTTGACCAGGCGCACGCCGGCGTTGGCGTCCCAGCGCTCGCCGGCCATCTCCAGCTCGACGTAGCCGGTCCAGGTCTTCTCCGTCACCCGGTAGCTTTCCAGCGGGTTCCACACCGGGCCGGCGGCGGCGTAGTCGTACGGGGTGCCGTCCGGGCGGGTGCCGTTGTAGGCCTTCAGCGCCTCGATGTAGGCCGGCACGTCGAACGCCAGGAACGAGCGCGGGAACACCGAGCCGGACTCGTCCATGAAGTGCGGCAGGTTGAAGCTGCGCGAGAGCACGTTGCCGCCCAGCAGGCCGACGTTGATCGCGTTGTCGCCGGAGTAGTAGTCGGCGCCGCCGTTGAGCGAGTTGTTGACCAGGTCGCGCGACTTCTTGCGCTGGTTGTGGCCGATCCCGAACTTGATCTTGTCGATGTTCAGTTCGCCCACGTACAGCTCGCCGCCGACGTTGCTGCCGGTGATCTGGTCGCGGACGTTGTCGCCGGCCAGCGAGAAGTAATGGGTGTTGAAGTCGGACGGGCCGAACTCGCCGTTGGCCAGGCCGGCGGCCAGCTGGCGGCCGTCGGCGAAGGTGGCCTCGACGTTGGGCACGCCCTTGTCCAGCCAGAAGTGCGAGGTGTTGGGCTGGTTCATGCGCAGGACCACGTAGGTGTCCTGGCCGCCGGAACGGCGCTCGGAGCTGGAGCGGTAGACGTCGCCCACCAGCAGCAGGTTGTCGCTGGCCTGCCAGTGGACGTTGGCGCCGAACAGGTCGGTGTCGACCACGCGGTGCTCGGTCTGGTTCAGCAGCTCCGGGTTCAGGCGCAGCTCGGGGTCGTCGCTGGTGATGTCGAACGCGGTGACCACGCCGTTGCGGACCACCATGTTTTCCCAGCGGCCCGGCGCGTACAGCGGGTAGTAGGACTGCTGGTAGCCGACCTGCGGCGAATCCAGGCGGGTCTTCAGGCCGTCGACGGTGACGCGCAGGTCGCTGGTCGGGCGCCACTCCACCTTGGCGGTGAAGGCGGTGCGCTTCTTCTCCTCCAGGATCGAACCGACGCGGAACTGGCCGGGGCCGATCAGGCCGTACTCCTCCGGGTCCAGCTCGCCGTTGCCGTTGGGGTCGATCGAGCCGCCCCAGGCGTTGCCCCACAGCCAGCTTTCGTCGGTCGGGTCGGGGTTGCGGGTCCAGCCGCCGTCGTTGCCGGCCACGTCGGTGCGGTCCTTGCGCTTGGCGTAGACCGTGCCGACCACCACGCCGATGGTGTCGTCGGCGAAGGTGTTGCTGTAGACGGCCGAAAGCTTGCCGCCGTTGAGCTCGGACATCAGGTTGCGGTCGCCTTCCAGGCGCACGGCGCCGTGCTGGCCCTTCTGGTCGAACGGGCTGGCCGAGCGCAGGTTGATCAGGCCGCCGATCGCGCCCTCGGTGAGGGAGGCCTGCGCGCCCTTGACCACGTCGGCGCCGCTGATCACGTCGGCCGGCAGCACGTCGAAGGCGAAGTCGCGGCCGGCACCGTCGGTGGCGAGGATGCGGCCGTTGAAGGTGGTGATGGTGTATTCCGGGCCGAGGCCGCGCACGCTGACCTTCTGGCCCTCGCCGCCGGCGGTGCGCGAGATGGCCACGCCGGTGATGTGGCTGAGCGAGTCGGCCACGTTGTCGTCCGGGAACTTGCCCAGCTCCAGCGCGCTGATGGAGTCCTGCACGGTGCCGGCCTCGCGCTTGAGCTCGACCGCGCGGGCCATCGAGGCACGCACGCCGGTCACGACCACGGCATCCAGTTCCTGCGGGGCGGCTTCGGCCGTGGCGGCGGCGTCCTGGGCCAGCGCGGCGACCGAGGGGGACGCCAGCAACGCCACGGCGATGCCACGGAACAGCGTATTGCGACGCGGGAATAGCGACTTCACGGGCTCTCTCTCCTCGGCAGGTGAAGAACGATTGTGAACGGAACGAAACCGAGCGTAACCTAGTGTTTCGTTTCCTATCAATAGCGAAAGCAAACGAAATACGACATACTCGCCCGCAGGAGGATGGAGGCTCCATGACCAGCACAGGCCGGGACACCAGCCAACGTCGCCTGCAGATCAGCGAACTGGTGCGCCAGCACGGCAGCGTCCAGGTCGCCGAACTCGCCCGGCGCTTCGGCGTGAGCATGCAGACAGTGCGCAAGGACCTGCGCTACCTGAGCGAACGCGGGGTGATGTCGCGTGCCTACGGCGGGGCGATCGACAACGGCGCCCTCGGCGCGCCGGCGGTCGAGCCGCACTACGAGGCCAAGCGCACCTCCCACCTGGAGCAGAAGCGCCGGATCGGCGCGCGCGCGGCCGCCCTGGTCGAGCCGGGCGCGACCATCGCCATCGACTCCGGCACCACCGCCATCCAGCTGGCCGAGGCCCTGCCCAACGTCGAGCTGACCGTGGTCACCAACGACTTCGGCGTGCTTGGCGCGCTGGTGTCCAAGAGCAACATCGAGATCGTGATGCTCGGCGGCCAGCTGCGGCGCAAGAACATGGCCTTCTACGGCGGCCTGACCGTGGAGGCGATCGAGGCCCTGCACGTGGACGCCCTGTTCCTGGGCGTGGACGGCTTCGACCTGGAGCGCGGCATCCCCACCCACTACGAGCCGGAAGCCCAGCTCAACCGCAAGATGGTGGAGGCCGCGCGCAAGGTCGTGGCGATCACCGACAGCTCCAAGTTCGGCAGGATCTGCCTGCACCGGATCATCCCGGTGTCGGAGCTGGACATGCTGATCACCGACACCGACGCGCCGGCGGACATCGTCCAGGCCTGCGAGCAGCTCGGGG
The DNA here is from genome assembly GCF_000283075.1 of Pseudoxanthomonas sp. GW2. Taxonomy (NCBI): domain Bacteria; kingdom Pseudomonadati; phylum Pseudomonadota; class Gammaproteobacteria; order Lysobacterales; family Lysobacteraceae; genus Pseudoxanthomonas; species Pseudoxanthomonas sp. GW2. The sequence goes on along the minus strand of NZ_ALIP01000082.1, from coordinate 17,428 downwards.
TCGAGCCGCTGCTGGCCTGAACCGCGGCGGCCTCACTCGGCCGCCGCCTCCAGCCCGAACACCCGGGCGGCGTTGCCCCAGTAGATCCGGTCGACGACCTCGCGCGGCAGCGCCAGGCCCGGCACGTCGGCGCGGATCGTCGCGATGTGCTGGGTCTCGGCGGTGGCCAGGTACTTCCAGTCCGACAGCCAGGTTTCGTGCGCCACGCGGCGGAACTCGGCCGGATCGTCGCCCGGCTGCTGGGTCAGGTCGGTGCCGTAGAGCAGGCGGTCGGCGTAGCGGATGAAGAACTGGCGCACCCGCTCCGGGTCGCGCACCGACTGGTACTGCACCTGGGCCATGCGCGCGGCCAGGTCCACGGTGGCGTTGGGGAAGCGGTCCAGGAACTCGCCCAGGCGGCCGACGTCGTACTCCAGGCTGGCCATGTGCGCGCCGACCAGCGACATCTCCGGGTGCGCGGCGAAGAAGCGGTCGCGCGCGGCCATCAGGTCCTCGTAGCCGGGCATGTCCGGCTGCAGGTACATGTGGTACTCCGGGTGGTTGGAGAAGTACTCGCGGTCGTTGTCGGTGGTCATCTCCTCCAGCGGCAGCCAGCAGTTGTGCGGCTCGCCCTGGTGCGCGATCAGCGGCACGCCCAGGCGCGCGATCGCGCCGGCCACCGGGGCCAGGCCCGGGTCGTCGATGCTGACCAGGTTGCCGGCCGGGTCGCGCTCGACCATGCCGATGTTCTTCCACAGCTTCACCGCGCGCGCGCCCTCGGCCACGGCCGCCTCCAGCTCGCCTTCCACCCGCGGCGCCCACTCCGCCGAGCCGTAGCCGGCCATGGTGAAGGTCGCGGCCCAGTGGAAGCGGTCGCTGGCCGCCCCGGCCAGGTCCAGCGCCACCGCATGCTGCTCCGGCACCGGCGGGAACGCCGGGTAGTCGACGTTGATCGACAGCACCGCGAAGTTGTCGGCGGCGGCCTGCTCGACCAGGGCGCGGTCGTGGGTATTGGCGTGCACGTGCGCGTCGAACTTGCGCACCGTGGCGAAGTCGTCCATTGCATAGGTCGCCGGGACCGCGGCCTGCGGCGCCTGCCCGGATCCGCAGGCCGCCAGCGCCAGGGCCAGGCCCAGTGCCGCCATCCCCGTCCGCCAGCGGCCGTCCATGCTCGTGTGCTGTGCCATGCTGTCTCCCGTGGTAGGTGCGAGTAACTAAACGAAACTTTTGTAGCACACAACGAAACGAAATTGTTGCGACAGGTGGCGGTAGACGGTAAGAATGACCCCCAAACCAACCGGGGAGTCCCACATGCCACCCATCGGTCGTCGTTCGGTCCTCAAGCTGGTCGCCGGAGGCATGGCCGCCTCCACCCTGCCGTTTGCCGGCATGCCGCTGGCCCACGCCGCGGCCAGGGTGGCCGCGGGCGCCGGCCGCGCGGTGGTGCAGGACGGCGAGCTGGCGATCGCGTTCGACGAACGCCTGCATACCCGGCTGGCGCGGCGCGGCGAGTTCGCCACCGGCTGGCACGCCAGCGAGGCACTGCTGGTGGACGGCCAGCCGCTGGCCGACTTCCAGTTCACCGGCCAGCGCAGCGAGGGCGTGCGCGACCGCCGCCATGGCAGCGGCGTGCGCACCATCGTCAGCGGCCGCGCGGCCAACGGCGTGGAGAAGCAGGTCGAGGTGACCTTCCTCGCCCGCTATCCCGGCCTGGCCCTGCTGCAGGTCCGCTACCGCAACACCGGCGACGCCCCGCTGGAGGTCGACGGCTGGCGCAACAGCGGCTACAGCCTCGAGGAGCGCGAGGGCGGCTTCTGGAGCTTCTCCGGCGCCACCCACACCGACCGCCGCGACTGGGTGCAGCCGCTGGTGGAAGGCTTCGACCAGCGCAACTCGCTGGACATGGACTCCTCCGACTACGGTGGCGGCACCCCGGTGGCCAACATCTGGCGCCGCGACATCGGCCTGGCCGTGGGCCACGTCGAACCGGTGCCGCACCGGCTGGAGATGCCGGTGCGCCGCACCCCCAACGGCGCCTCCATCGCCATCCAGTCGCCGCACGCGACCACCCTCGCCCCCGGCGCCGAACTGGCCACCGAGCGCACCTTCGTGAGCCTGCACACCGGCGACTACTTCGCCGTGCTGGAGCTCTACCGCCGCTACATGGAGGCCGAGGGCATCGCCGCGCCGGAAGTGCCGGCTTCGGCGTTCGCGCCGGTGTGGTGCGCCTGGGGCTACGAGCGCGACTTCACCTTCGACCAGGTGCTCGGCACCCTGCCCAAGGTCAAGGAGCTGGGCTTCGAGTGGGTGGTGCTGGACGACGGCTGGCAGAACAACGAAGGCGACTGGCAGCTGGACCCGAAGAAGTTCCCCAATGGCGACGCCGACATGCGCCGCTTCGTGGCCGACATCAAGGCCCAGGGCCTGCGGCCGCGCCTGTGGCTGGCGCCGCTGGCCGCCGACCCGGGCAGCGAGGTCCTGTTCAAGCATCCGGACTGGCTGCTGCTGGACGCCGACGGCGGCTTCCAGACCGTGACCTGGTGGAACTCGCTGACCCAGTGCCCCGGCCACCAGCCGGTGGTGGACTACTACGTGGCCCTGGTGAAGAAGATCATCGGCGACTGGGGCTTCGAGGGCCTCAAGCTCGACGGCCACCACCTCAACGGCGTGGCCGCCTGCCACAACCCGGCGCACAACCACGCCGACCCGGACGAGTCCTGCCGCGCCCTGCCCAGGTTCTGGGAGGCCATCCACCGCGCCGCGCACGAGGCCAACCCGGAGGCGGTGGTGGAGCTGTGCCCCTGCGGCACCGCGCTGTCCTTCCACAGCCTGCCGGGCACCGACCAGTTCCCCTCCTCCGACCCGCTCTCGTCCTGGCAGGTCCGGCACAAGGGCAAGACCTTCAAGGCCCTGGCCGGTTCCCGCAGCAGCTACGCCGGCGACCACGTCGAGCTGAGCGACAACGGTGACGACTGGGCCAGCAGCGTCGGCATCGGCGCGGTGATCTCGACCAAGTTCACCTGGCCGAAGGACGTGGAGAACCCCAAGCTCACCCCGCCGCCCGGCGGCCTGCTGCTGGCCGGCGAGCGCGAGCAGCTGTGGGAGAAGTGGGTCGGCCTGTACCGCGAGCACATGCTGCCGCGGGGCGAGTACCTGGGCGCGCTGTACGACATCGGCTTCGACCGCCCCGAGGCGCACGCCATCCGCAAGGACGGCGCCATGTACTACACCTTCTACGCGCCCCAGTACCAGGGCCCGGTGCAGCTGCGCGGCCTGGGCAAGGGCCGCTACAAGGTGCGCGACCTGTTCAACGGCGTGGACCTGGGCGTGGTGGACGCGAAGGCCAACACCCTGCAGGTGTCCTTCAACCGCTTCCTGTTCCTGCAGGCCACCCCGGAGGTGGCCGCATGAGCGCGGTGCCCAGGCGCAGCTGGCTGGGCTATGCCCTGGCCACCGTGGTGCTGTGGGGCATCTGGGGCGCGCTGTCCTCGCTCTCGGCCGAGCGCGGCTTCCCGGACACCCTGGTGTACTGCGTGTGGGCGCTGACCATGATCCCGCCGGCGACCTTCGTGCTGTGGCGCAATGGCTGGAAGCTGGACCGCACCCCGCGCGCGGTGGCCTACGGCCTGCTGATCGGCCTGCTCGGCGCCGGCGGCCAGATGGTGCTGTTCCACGCCCTGACCGTGGGCCCGGCCTACTTCATCTTCCCGGTCATCTCGCTGTCGCCGGTGGTGACCATCGCCCTGTCGTTCGTGCTGCTGCGCGAGCGCACCGGCCGCATGGGCGCGCTGGGCATCGTCCTGGCACTGGTCGCGCTGCCGCTGCTGGACCTCGGCTTCGGCGGTGGCGGCGAAGGCCTGGGCTGGTTCGTGTACGCGCTGCTGATCATGGCCGCCTGGGGCGTGCAGGCCTACTTCATGAAGCTGGCCAACCACACGGTCAGCGCCGAAAGCATCTTCTTCTACATGGCGCTCGGCGCGGTCGCGCTGATCCCGGTGGCCTGGTCGATGACCGACTTCGGCCAGCCGGTGAACACCGGCTGGGACGGCCCCTGGCTGGCGGCGGGCATCCAGGTGCTCAACGCCATCGGCGCGCTGTGCCTGGTCTATGCCTTCCGCTACGGCAAGGCGATCGTGGTGGCGCCGCTGAGCAACTGCGGCGGCCCGCTGGTCACCGCGGCCGTGTCCCTGCTCTTCGCCGGCGTCGTGCCCGGCCCGCTGAAGCTGGTCGGCCTGGCGCTGGCCCTGGTGGCATCCCTGCTGCTGGCCCTGGAGCCGGAGCAGGAAGCGCCGCTGCAATCCCCCTGACCCCCGCTCCCCTCCCCCGAGGTTCGTTTCCCATGCACGTTCTCCAGGACCTGGTCGCGCGCCACAAGCAGGGCATCCCCTGCGGCGTGACCTCGATCTGCTCGGCCCACCCCATCGTCATCGAGGCCTCGCTGCGCCATGCGCAGCGCGCCGGCCTGCCCTTCGTCCTGTTCGAGGCGACCTGCAACCAGGTCAACCAGGACGGCGGCTACACCGGCATGACCCCGGCCGACTTCGTCGCCTTCGTCCACGGCATCGCCGCCAAGGTCGGCTTCGACCCGGCGCGGATCGTGCTCGGCGGCGACCACCTCGGCCCCAACCCGTGGACCGCGCTGGACCCGGAACAGGCGATGGCCAAGGCCGAGGTGATGGTGGCCGCCTACGTGGCCGCAGGCTTCCGCAAGATCCACCTGGACTGCTCCATGGCCTGCGCCGGCGATCCGGAACCACTGCCGGAAGCGGAGATCGTCCGCCGCGCGGTGCGCCTGTGCCAGGCCGCCGAGGCCGCATGGCGGCAGGCCGGCGGCGAGGCGCCGGTGTACGTGATCGGCACCGAGGTGCCGGTGCCGGGCGGGGCCACCGAAGCCATCGAAGGGCTGGCGGTGACCACGCCCGCGGCGGCGCTGGCCACGATCCAGGCGCACAGGGACGCGTTCCTGGCCGCCGGCCTGGAAGCAGCCTGGGAGCGGGTGATCGCCTCGGTGGTGCAACCGGGCGTGGAGTTCGACCACCACCAGGTGGTGGACTACGTGCCGGAGAAGGCCGCCGCCCTGAGCCAGGCGATCGAGTCGGTGCCGGGCATGGTGTTCGAGGCCCATTCCACCGACTACCAGACCCGCAACGCGCTGGCCGCGCTGGTGCGCGACCACTTCGCCATCCTCAAGGTCGGCCCCGGCCTGACCTTCGCCCTGCGCGAGGCGCTGTGGGCGCTGGACGCGATCGAGCGCGAGTGGATCGCCCCGGACGCGCGCGCCGAGCTGCGCGAGACCGCGCTGGACCGCATGCGCGCCGAGCCGAAGTACTGGCAACGCTACTACCACTCGCGCGGCCAGCAGCTGACCGTCGACCTCAACTACAGCCTCAGCGACCGCATCCGCTACTACTGGCCCGACCCGGCGATCGAGGCCTCGCGCCAGCGCCTGTTCGCCAACCTGCGCGCCAACCCGGCACCGATCTCGCTGGTCGGCCAGTACCTGCCGCGCGCACTGGCCGAGCTGCGCGACGGCCTGGCCGGCAACGATCCGCACGACCTGGCCGTGGCCCACGTCATCTCCGTCCTCAACGACTACCACTTCGCCTGCAGCATCGCTAATGACCACTGAGTTCCTGGGCATCCCCGAATCCGAACTGGCCGCCGCCAAGGCGCTGGCCACCGCGCGCGAGATCGAGCAGCAGCCGCGCATGCTCGTGCGCACCCATGCCCTGGTCGCGCAGATGCATGCCGAACTGGCCGCGTTCATCGCGCCGGTGGCGGGCAATCCCAACGCGCGGGTGATCCTCACCGGCGCCGGCACCTCGGCCTACATCGGCCAGTGCCTGGCCCCGCTGCTGGACCGCCAGGTGGCCGCGCGCGTGGACGCGGTGCCGACCACCGACATCGTCGGCTGCCCGCGCCTGTACCTGGACCCGGAGCTGCCGCTGCTGCTGGTGTCCTTCGGCCGCTCGGGCAACAGCCCCGAGAGCCTGGCCGCGGTCGACCTGGCCGAGAAGCTGGTCAAGGACGTGCGCCACCTGGTGGTCACCTGCAATCCGAAGGGCGGCCTGGCCAACCTGGACGTGCGCCAGGCGCTGACCATCCAGCTGCCGGAGGAAACCCATGACGAAAGCTTCGCCATGACCTCCAGCTTCAGCTGCATGATGTACGCCACCCTGGCCGCGTTCTCCGCCGACGGCGCCCTGGACGCGCGCATCGGTCCGCTGGCCAACGCCATGGCCAGGGTGATCGCCGGCAAGCGCAAGGTGCTCAGGACGCTGGCCGAGCAGAAGTTCGAGCGCGTGGTCTACCTGGGCAGCGGCCTGTTCCAGGGCCTGGCGCGCGAGGCCACGCTGAAGCTGGGCGAGCTGACCAACGGCGCGGTGGCCACCTGCTTCGATTCGCCGCTGGGCTTCCGCCACGGGCCGAAGACCTTCGTCAGCGAGCGCACCGTGGTGTTCGTGTTCGTGTCCAACGACCCGCTCACCTGCCGCTACGACCACGACCTGATCGACGAGCTGCGCCGCGACGGCCGCGCCGCGCACGTGGTCGAGGTGACCGCGCGCCCGCGCGCCGGGCACCTGGCCAGCAGCATCGTGCTGGAGGGCATGGAGCAGGCGCCGGACGCGGACCTGCTGTGGCCGTACATCGCCGCCGCCCAGGTCTACGCGTTCTTCGCCTCGCGCGCGCTGGGCCTGGCCCCGGACAATCCCAACCCGCAGGGGCTGGTCAACCGCGTGGTCCAGGGCGTGACCCTGCATCCGCTGGAGGGCTGATGGACGCGCCCTGCTTCCTCGGCGTGGACGGTGGCGGCACCAAGACCCGCTTCGTCCTGATCGACGCCAGCGGCAAGGTGCTGGCGGAGGCCCAGCTCGGCACCACCGACGTCACCCAGGTCGGCGTCGAGGGAGCGGTGCGCGTGCTTGGCGAGGGCATCGCCCAGGTGGTGACCCAGGCCGGCGTCGACGGCGCCGGCATCGCCCATGCGTTCTTCGGCCTGCCCTGCCATGGCGAGGACGGCGGCGTCGACCAGCAGCTGGACGCGATCCCGGGCGAGCTGCTCGGCCACGACCGCTACGCGTGCGGCAACGACATGGTCTGCGGCTGGGCCGGCTCGCTGGCCTGCGCCGACGGCATCAACATCGTCGCCGGCACCGGCTCGATCGGCTACGGCCAGTACCAGGGACGCGCGGCGCGCGTGGGCGGCTGGGGCGAGGTGTTCTCCGACGAGGGCTCGGCCTACTGGATCGCGGTGCGCGGCCTCAACGCGTATTCGCGCATGAGCGACGGCCGCTTGCCGAAGGGCCCGCTGCACGCGGTGTTCAACCGCGCCCTCGGCCTGCAGCGCGACCTGGACCTGTGCGCGCGGATCAACGGCGCCGGCGGCCGGGCGCGCGGCGAGCTGGCGCAGCTGTCGCGGCTGGTCAGCGAGGCGGCGGCCGCGGGCGACGCGGTGGCGCTGGCGATCTTCTCCGACGCGGCGCGGGAGTTGGCGGCGATCGCGCTGGCCCTGCACCGGGAACTGCGGTTCCCGGCCGGCACGCCGGTGCCGCTGTCCTGGTCCGGCGGCGCCTTCAGCGCCGGCGAACTGCTGCTGCAGCCGTTCCGCGAGGCCCTGGCCCGGGCCGATGCCGGGTTCGTGCCGACCGCGCCGAAGCATCCGCCGCACTACGGCGCGGCGCTGTACGCCGCGCGCCTGGCCGGCGTGTCCATCGCGGCCTGATTTCCCCCAAGGACAGCCGGGCCGCTCCTCCCCTCCATGGCCCGGCTGTCCGTCTTCTTCCGTGCATGGCGGCCACCCGCCGGCACATGAAAAAGCCAGCCCCGCGGGGCTGGCCGGAAAACGTGGCGGCACCGGCCGCTGCATCAAGTAGTCCGCGCGCCGGGCCCATCCCGCGGGAGGATGGCCTGCGCGCCGCGCCCGCGCGGGCTCAGTCCTGGTACTGCAGCGGCACGCGCTTGACCGCGCACAGCAGGCGGTAGCTGCTGGTCTGGCTGTGCGCCACCACCTGCGCGGCCGGCACCCGGCTGCCCCACAGCTCGACCACGCTGCCGACCCCGGCGTGCGGGTGGTCGGTCAGGTCCACGGTGAGCATGTCCATCGACACCCGGCCGACGAGGCGCCCGGGGCGGCCATCGATCGCCACCGGGGTGCCGTTGACCGCGAACTGCGGGTAGCCGTCGGCATAGCCCATCGCCACCACACCCACCCGGGTGGGCGCCTCGGTGACGAAGCGCGCGCCGTAACCCACCGGTTCGCCCGCGGGCAGCTCGCGCACCGCGATCACCTTCGACTCCAGGGTCATCACCGGGCGCAGCTGCGCGGCCAGGTCGTGGTCCTGGGCGAACGGCGAGACGCCGTACAGCATCAGGCCCGGGCGCGCCCAGTCGCCGCGTGCCTGCGGCCAGCCCAGCAGCGCCGGCGAGTTGCAGATGCTGGTCTGGCCCGGCAGCCCGGCGGTGGCGCGGGTGAAGGTGTCCAGCTGCTCGCGGGTGCGCGCGCAGTCCAGTTCGTCGGCGCGCGCGAAATGGCTCATCTTCACCACCACGCGCACGTGCGGCAGCGCCTCCAGCCGGCGCCAGGTGGCGGCGTAGTCGTCGGCGCCGATGCCCACGCGGTGCATGCCCGAGTCCAGCTTCAGCCACACCGTCAGCGGCGCCGGCAGCGGCGTGCGCTCCAGCGCCTCCACCTGCCAGGGTGCGTGGACCACGCACCACAGGTCGTGCTGCAGCAGCAGCGGCAGTTCGGAAGCCTCGAAGAAGCCCTCCAGCAGCAGGATCGGCTTGCGGATCCCGGCCTCGCGCAGGACCAGCGCCTCCTCGATGCAGGCCACCGCGAAGCCGTCGGCCTCCGGCTCCAGCGCCGCAGCGCAGCGCAGCGCGCCATGGCCGTAGGCATCGGCCTTGACCACCGCCAGCGCGCGCCCGCCGCCGAGGCTGCGTGCCAGGCGGTAGTTGTGGCGCAGGGCGGAAAGGTCGATCAGGGCGCGGGCGGGACGCATGGCAGGCAGGGGGCAGCGGGAACGGGGAAGCGGTGTGCGGATGCGCGCCGGATCAGGGCGACATTGTCGCCGGAACCGGGCCCTTGCCGTCGCCGCGCGCGCCGCCGCGGCCGTAGCGCGAGATGTCCAGGCCCTCGCGGCGGATGCCGGTGGGCTGGCGCGCGATCACGTCGGCCAGGTAGCGGCCGGAACCGCAGGCCATGGTCCAGCCCAGGGTGCCGTGGCCGGTGTTGAGGTACAGGTTGCGCAGGCGGGTCTCGCCCACCACCGGGGTGCCGTCGGGCGTGGCCGGGCGCAGGCCGGTCCAGAACGTGGCCCGGGACAGGTCGCCGCCACGCGGGTAGAGATCGTTGACCACCTTCTCCAGGGTCGCGCGCCGGCGCGGATCCAGGCGCAGGTCGAAGCCGGCCACCTCGGCCATGCCGCCGACGCGGATGCGCTGGTCGAAGCGGGTGATGGCGATCTTGTAGGTCTCGTCGAGGATGGTCGAGGTCGGCGCCATCTCCGGATCGGTGATCGGGATGGTCAGCGAGTAGCCCTTGAGCGGGTACACCGGCAGGTCGATGCCCAGCGGCCGCAGCAGCCGCGGCGACCAGCTGCCCAGCGCCAGCACGTAGCGGTCGGCGGTCTCGACGCGGCCGTCGATGCGCACGCCGGTGACGCGCTCGCCATCGGACTCGATCGCCTCGATGGTCGCGCCGTAGCGGAACTCCACGCCCTGCGCCGCGGCCAGCGCGGCCAGGCGCTCGCTGAACAGCTGGCAGTCGCCGGTCTGGTCGCCGGGCAGGCGCAGGCCGCCCACCAGCAGGCCGGAGGCGGCGGCCAGCGCCGGCTCCACGCGGGCGATGCCGGCGCGGTCCAGCACCTCGTAGGGCACGCCGGCCTGCTCCAGCACCGCGATGTCGCGCGCCGCGGCGTCCAGCTGGGCCTGGGTGCGGAACAGCTGGGTGGTGCCCAGCTTGCGGCCTTCCCAGCTCAGCCCGGTCTCGCGCGCCAGCTCGTCCATGCAGTCGCGGCTGTACTCGGCCAGCCGCACCATGCGCTCCTTGTTCACCGCGTAGCGGCCGGCGGTGCAGTTGCGCAGCATCTGCCACAGCCAGCGGTACTGCGCCGGGTCGGAGGTCAGGCGGATCGCCAGCGGGGCGTGTTCCTGGAACAGCCACTTGATCGCCTTCAGCGGCACGCCCGGCGCCGCCCAGGGCGAGGCATAGCCCGGCGAGATCTGTCCGGCGTTGGCGAAGCTGGCGCCGCGCGCCGGGCCCGGCTCGCGGTCGACCACGGCCACCTCGAAGCCGGCGCGCGCCAGGTACCACGCGCTGGCCACGCCAATCACGCCACTGCCAAGAACCAGGACCCGCTGCATCGCACCCTCCGTCAGGAGCTTTCACTGCCCCGAAGCGCCGGAGCCATGGAATGTGCGCATACTACCGCCACGATTCCAGGATTATTTTCTGTTTTTCTTCCCGCCAGCCGGCCTTTGCACTGCCACAGGCCGCTTCCACGGAGGTTTCCATGCCCGCCCGCCCCGAACGCCTGCGCGGCGACCGTCCGCGCCACCTGGACCGGATCGACCGCCACATCCTGCGCATCCTGCAGGAGGAGGGCCGCATCTCCTTCACCGAGCTGGGCGAGCGCGTGGGCCTGTCGACCACGCCCTGCACCGAGCGCGTGCGCCGGCTGGAGCGCGACGGGGTGATCACCGGCTACCACGCCCGCCTCAATCCGCAGCACCTGGGCGCCAGCCTGCTGGTGTTCGTGCAGATCAGCCTGGCCTACAAGTCCGGCGACATCTTCGAGGAATTCCGCCGCGCCGCGCTGAAGCTGCCCAACGTGCTGGAATGCCACCTGGTCTCCGGCGACTTCGACTACCTGATCAAGGCGCGCATCACCGAGATGGCCTCCTACCGCCGGCTGCTGGGCAGCAGCCTGCTGACCCTGCCGCACGTGCGCGAGTCCAAGAGCTACATCGTGATGGAGGAGGTCAAGGAGACACTGGCGCTGGATGTGCCTGACTGACGGGATTGGTGATTGGTGATTGGTGATTGGCGATTGGTAACGCGGGCAAGCGGAGCGCAGCCGGGATCGGCTTGCAACGCGCGCGGAACGCACAAAGAAAGACGGCGGCCCCTGGGCCGCCGTTCTTCATTGCACCACCGGCGCCGGGGCTCAGCGCGCCCAGCGCACCGCCGAGGCGGTCAGCGGCAGCACCTGCGCGGTCAGCGGACGGTCCTGCTCCAGCAGGCCGATGGCGTTGGCCAGGATCGCGGCGGCCTCGCGCTGCAACGGGTCCGGGCGCTTCTCGGCCGCCTTCTCGCGCTCGGCGTCCTTGACCACGTCGCGCTCGCTGGCGGTCAGGCCGTCGTCGAAGTCCTCGGCCAGCGGATCCAGCTCCAGGCCCTTCTCCTTGCGGATCGCCTGGCGCTCCTTGCGCTGCTTCTCCTGGCGCTCGCGCTCGGCGCGGCGCTCGGCCTCGTTGAGCGACAGGTACTTCTTCGCCGCTTCCTCGCGGTAGCGCGCCACGTCCTCGCTCCACCACTGGAACTCCAGGTCGTCGGCGATGCGGCGCGCATGCATGGCCTGCAGGCGCGGCAGCAGCGGCTGGAAGTTGCCGTAGCGCTCGTGCGGCACCGCGGCGATGCGGGTCCACGGCAGGGCGTTGTCGTAGGTGCTCTCGCCGAACTCGTTGGCGTCCACGCTCAGCGGGTAGGCGATGTCGGGGACCACGCCCTTGTGCTGGGTGCTGCCGCCTTCGATGCGGAAGAACTGGGCGATGGTCAGCTTGACGTGGCCAAAGCGCGGGCCCTCGGAAGCCGGCCAGCGGTCCAGGTCGACCAGGTTCTGCACCGTGCCCTTGCCGAAGGTGGTCTCGCCGATGATCAGGGCGCGGCCGTAGTCCTGCATCGCCCCGGCGAAGATCTCCGAGGCCGAGGCCGAGGCACGGTTGACCAGCACCGCCAGCGGGCCGTCCCAGGCCACGCCCGGCTTGTTGTCGCTGTTGACCGTGACCCGGCCGCCGGACTCGCGCACCTGCACCACCGGGCCGCGGTCGATGAACAGGCCGGTCAGCTGCACCGCCTCGTCCAGCGAGCCGCCGCCGTTGTTGCGCAGGTCCAGGACCACGCCGTCCACGCCCTCTTCCCGGAAGCGCGCCAGCAGGTTGGCCACGTCGCGGGTGGCGGAGGTGTAGTCGCTGCCGTTGCGGCGGCGGCCCTCGAAGTCCTGGTAGAAGGTCGGCAGCTCGATCACGCCGATCTTGCGCGCCGGCAGGCCGTCCTGCGCCGGGATGTTGTACAGCTTGCTCTTGGCCGCCTGCTCGGACAGCTGGACCCGCGCGCGGGTCAGGGTCACGGTGCGGTGCTCGCCGTCCAGGCCATCCTCGGCCGGGATGTACTCCAGCCGCACCTGGGTGCCCTTGGCACCGCGGATCTTGGCGACCACGTCGTCGATGCGCCAGCCGATCACGTCCTCGACCGGCCCGGACTTGCCCTGGCCCACCCCGACGATGCGGTCGCCGGCCTTGAGCGTGCCGTCCAGGGCCGCCGGGCCGCCGGGGATGATCTCGCGCACCACCACCACGTCGTCCTGGCGCTGCAGCTGGGCGCCGATCCCCTCCAGCGACAGCGACATGGCCTGGTTGAAGTTCTCGGCCGTGCGCGGGTTGAGGTAGTTGGTGTGCGGGTCGATCGAGGCGGTGTAGGCATTGAGGAAGATCGAGAACACGTCCTCGCTCTTGAGCTGGTCCACCGAGCGGGCCAGCTGGGCGTAGCGCTTCTCCAGCGTCCTGCGGATCTCCTCCGGCTCCTTGCCGGCCAGCTTCAGGCGCAGCCAGTCGTTCATCACCGACTTGCGCCACAGCGCGTCCAGCTCGGCGCCGTCGGCGGCCCACGGCGCGTTCTCGCGGTCGTATTCCCAGCGCTCGTTGCCGCTGAAGTCGAAGTTGCCTTCCTGCAGCAGCTTCTGCGCGTAGGCCACGCGCTCGACCACCCGCTGCCGGTACACCGAGAACATGGCGAACGCGGGGCTCGGGTCGCCGCCGCGCACGGCGTCGTCCAGCTGCAGGCGGTAGGGCTCGAAGCGCTGGATGTCAGCCGCGGTGAAGTACTGCTTGTTGCCGTCCAGCGCCTCCAGGTAGCGGCGGAAGATGTCCTCGGACATCGCGTCGTCGGCCGGGCGCGGGCGGTAGGCGTAGCGGCTGTCCGACAGCAGGCCGTAGACCAGGCGGGTGGTGGTGGACTGGTCCGGGGTCGGCGCCACGGCCACCTGCGCGGGGGCGTCGGCGCGCGCGAGCAGCGCCGCGGGGGCGGCCAGCAGGAGGGCGAACAGTGCTGCGGTGATTCTGGAATTCATGCGGGGGCTCGGGCCGGAGGCGGCCGTTGGAAATCGGGCGTCACCGCCACTGGGACCACGGCCGGCGCCGGAAGTTGCCGGACGGTCCCGTGGGTGCACGGGGACGTTCCGCCGCAGGCTAGCCGCTGCGGCGTAGGGAAAGGTGAACGGAAACGGCGTGGCGACGGGGCGCGACGGGGCCGGCGCCCGCGGAGGAGAAGGACCGCGCGCGGCCGGCTCAGGCCGCCACCCCGGCGCCGGCCGCCTGGCGGTCGGCGTGGTAGGACGAACGTACCATCGGCCCGGAGGCGACGTGGCTGAAGCCCAGCTGGTAGCCGTACTCCTCCAGCGCCTTGAACTCCTCGGGGGTCCAGTAGCGCATCACCGGGTGGTGGTGCGCGGTCGGCTGCAGGTACTGGCCAATGGTGACCATGTCCACGTCGTGCGCGCGCAGGTCGCGCAGGGTCGCCTGCACCTGCTCAAGGGTCTCGCCCAGGCCCAGCATGATCCCGGACTTGGTCGGGATCGACGGATGCTGCGCCTTGAAGTTCTTCAGCAGGGTCAGCGACCACTGGTAGTCCGCGCCCGGGCGCACGTTGCGGTACAGGTCCGGGACGGTCTCGATGTTGTGGTTGAACACGTCCGGTGGGTTCTTCGCCAGGATTTCCAGCGCGCGCTCCATGCGCCCCTTGCCGCGGAAGTCCGGGGTCAGGATCTCGATCCGGGTGCCGGGAGCGCGCTCGCGGATGGCGGCGATGCAGTCGACGAAGTGCTGGGCGCCGCCGTCGCGCAGGTCGTCGCGGTCCACGCTGGTGACCACCACGTACCTCAGGCCCATGTCGGCCACGGTCTGGCCGAGGCTGGCCGGCTCGTCCGGATCCGGCGGCTTCGGGCGGCCGTGGGCCACGTCGCAGAACGAGCAGCGGCGGGGGCAGACCTCGCCGAGGATCATGAAGGTCGCGGTGCCGTGGCCGAAGCACTCGTGGATGTTCGGGCAGCTGGCCTCCTCGCACACCGTGACCAGGCGGTTGGCGCGCAGCTTGGCCTTGAGGTTCTGCACGGCGTTGCCGGACGGGATGCGCACGCGGATCCACGAAGGCTTGCGCAGCACCGGGGCGTCGGCGAACTGCACCGGCGAACGGCCGATCTTGTCCCCGCCCAGCTGCTTGGCCCCGGCCTGCAGCGGAGCCGCCGGGGCGACAGGTTCGGACAGGACCTGGAGCGGGATGGTGCGGGGAGCGGCGTCAGTCATGGCGCCTATTGTAGGCCGCCGCCGCGCCCCGCGCCCGGCACCAGCAGTGCCGGGACCGGAACGCCCGGTGGCGGCGGATGGAACGGACGGGGCCAGCCCCCACTGTCCGCGCCTGCGGCGCAGCTGGATGGCACCCCACTCCGGGTACGGGAAAACGAAGCCACGCGCCCGGCGCGCCCGCGGACGCGGTAGCGCGGGGGATGGGGCAAGCAGGCCATGGATGGCCCGTGGTCGCGCATCGGAGCCAGGGCGGCGAGCGGGAGGGGGAAGCCCCGGGCAGTGCGGCCAGGCCAGCGGCGCGCGGCAACACTTCACGCACGCCGGCACCCGGTTTCATTCCCGGCGCACGCGGCGCCGGTCTTCATTCCCCGCCTGGCGCGGCGGAGAGGTCGGGCAGCCCCGCCTGGGGCCGCAGCTCCAGCCCGAACTGGCGCGCGACCTGCTCCAGCAGCACCGGCTTGACCGCATCCATCGAGGACGGGCCGCCCAGGTCCTGCAACGAGGTCACGCGCAGCCCCTGGTAACCGCAGGGATTGATCCGGTGGAACGGCTCCAGGTCCATGCCGATGTTGAACGACAGGCCGTGGAAGCAGCAGCCGCGGCGCACGCGGATGCCCAGCGCCGCGACCTTGGCCCCGCCCACGTACACGCCCGGCGCGCCCTCGCGGCGCTCGCCGCCGATGTTCCATTCCCCGAGCGTGTCGATGATCGCCTGCTCGATCCGGCACACGTACTCGCGCACGCCCACGCCCAGCCGGCGCAGGTCCAGCAGCGGGTAGAGCACGATCTGGCCGGGGCCGTGGTAGGTCACCTGGCCGCCGCGGTCCACGTGCAGCACCGGGATGTCGCCCGGCGCCAGCACGTGCTCGGGCTTGCCGGCCTGGCCGAGGGTGAACACCGGCTCGTGCTCGACCAGCCACAGCTCGTCCACGGTGTCGCCATCGCGCGCGTCGGTGAAACGCTGCATTGCCCGCCACACCGGCTCGTAGGCCTGGCGGCCGAGGTCGAATACCCGCGCCGGGCGCAGGGCGCGGGCCGGCGCCGCGGAGGCGCCGCAGGCGTTCACAGCGTCCATTTCACTTCCGGATGGTCGCGCAGCGCCTGGTGGGCGCGCTCGTACTGCTCGCGGCTCTGGGCGCGGAAGCCGATCCGCACCGAAACGTAGCGGCCGTTGGAGGAATGGCGCCACTGCACGCTTTCCTCCAGCACTTCCACGCCGGTGGCGGCCAGCAGCCGGGGCAGTTCGGTCTCCAGGCCCTTGTCGGCCGCGCCCATGGCGCTGAGCTCGAAGGTGCCGGGGAACTGGAAGCCGTGCTCGGGGTTGTCGGACTTGATTTCCATCGGGGCATTATCAGGGCCTGCGTGCGCGAACCCAAGCGGCGGCGCGTTGCAACGCACCGGTGCGGCCATGCACGCCCCGCGGACGCTCCGCATGCGATTCAATGCGCGTCCCTCCCCCGCCACCTCCCCCGCCCAAGGATCCCGCCCATGCCCGCTCCCGCACGGACGCGACCCCCGCGCGTCCCCACCGCCGCGTTGTTGTTGGTCTTCCTGTTCCCCGCCGCGGCCATCGCCGCCCCGCAATGCAGCAGCAGCCGCCTCAGCGAAACCCCGCCGGCGGTGAACTTCCGCGTCGACAACGACCTGTTCGGCGGCGAGAACCAGGACCAGGGATACACCAATGGCGCGGTGATCACCCTGGTCTCGCCCAACCTGGCCGACTACACCGACGACCCCTGCCTGCCGCGCCCCGCGCGCTGGATCAACCGCTACCTGGAGCGGCTGCATCCCGGCCGCTTCGAGCAGCAGAACATGGTGTTCAGCATCAGCCAGAGCCTGTACACGCCCACCGACTACAGCCGCGCCGACCTGATCCCCGACGACCGCCCGTACGCGGCGATCCTGATGGCCAGCTTCGGCTACAACGCGCGCAGCGGCGACAGCCTGCGCACCACCCAGCTGCAGCTGGGCGTGATCGGCCCGGCGGCCCTGGGCAAGCAGGTGCAGAGGGCGGTGCACCACGTGTTCGACGGCGAGGACTTCCGCGGCTGGGACAACCAGCTGCACAACGAGCCGCTGCTGGGCATCGTGCACGAACGCATGCACCGCTGGGGCGACAGCGAGGGCAACGCCGGCGGCTGGGGCTGGGACGCGATCGCGCACTACGGCGGCGCCCTCGGCAACCGCGCCACCTACGTCAACACCGGCCTGGAACTGCGCTGGGGCTGGCGCCTGCCCGACGACTTCGGCAGCACCCCGCTGCGTCCAGCCGGCGAGAACACCGCGCCGGCGCGCGAACGCCTGTCGGGCTGGTCCTGGCACGTGTTCGCCACCTCCGACGTGCGCGCGGTGGCGCGCGACATCACCCTGGACGGCAACACCTTCCGCAGCAGCCACAGCGTGGACAAGCGGCCGCTGGTGGGCGAGGTCGGCTACGGGATGGCCGTGACCCACGGCCGCTGGAAGTTCGCGCTGGCGCGCTACCACGGCGCGCGCGAGTTCGAGGGGCAGAAGGAGCGGCCGGTGTTCGGCAGCTTCACCATCAGCCGGATGCTGTAGGCCCGGCCGGGAAGCCGGCGCCGCCGCGCGGCGGCGCCGGGGGAACGCGCCTTACTGGGCGACGGTGACCGCGGCCGAGGGCACCCAGCCGCGCTGGCCGACCTCGTTTTCGACCTCGAGCATGGTGCCCTGCTTGCCGCCGGTCGGGAACAGCAGCATGCCGGTGCGCAGCTCGGCCACGACGTCGGCGTCGGCGCTGGGCTGGGCCAGCAGGCGCGCGGTACGGCGCAGGGCCAGGGTCTGGCTGGCCAGCAGCTCCGCGTCCGCGTCCATGTCCGGCGCCACCACCGCCGCCGGCGCCGGCGCGGCA
>NZ_ALIP01000081.1:0-8932 GCF_000283075.1 Pseudoxanthomonas sp. GW2 | reverse complement strand
TCCGTGCCAGCGGCTCGGCGCGGCCGACCAGGAACCCGGCCACCAGGCCGGCAACCACGATCCGCGGCGGGGGCCAGCCCAGCCGCCAGTGCTCGCGCAGGCGGGTGCGGCTGTCCTCGGCGCGGTCCATGCAGCGCTGCACGCGCGCCTCGGCGCGCTCCACCCGCTGGCGCAGATGCTCGAACCTCATCGCGGCGCCTCCGGGGACGCGGGCGGCGGGGCCTGCGGCGGCTGCGGCGCAGGCGCGGGCTCGTCCTCGTCGTCCTCCTGGAACAGGCCCATGCGGCTCAGCTGGCGACGGGTGGCGTGCAGGCCCATGTAGTCGAAGAAGCGCGCCGTGCGCCAGGCGGCCAGCGCGCATACGCCGATGTTGAACAGGGCAGCGATCGACAGCGCGCTGAGCCAGGACAGCCCCAGGCGCTGCATCAGCGCCACCGCCGCGGCGGTGGCCAGCAGCCAGGCCGAGGCCCCGAACACCACCGCCACGCCGGTCCAGGCCAGGGCCCGGCCCATGGCCGAGCGGGCCATGGCGATATCGGCCGACAGCAGCGCGCGCAGGGCGCGCAGCGAATCGGCGGTGGCGCCCAGCGCCTCGCGTCCGGCGTCACCGACCTGGCGGATCGTCTCGTCCAGCGGCGGCGGTGCGCCGGCTTGCGGGCCGGCGTCCCCGGTGTGCTCCCCTTCGCCCACGGCCGTGCGTCAGCGGTCGCGGCGGCTCAGCGCGGCCACCAGCCAGCCGGCGGCGAAGGCCACGCCGAAGGAGGCCAGCGGGCGCTCGCGGATCAGTTCGGCGGCGCTGTCCAGCAGGTCGCGGCCCTTGTCGAGCAGGGCGTCGACCTGCTCGCGCGCGGCCTCGCCACCCAGCTCGGCGGCGGCCAGCCCCGACAGCGCGGTATCGGCCAGCTCAGCCTTGACGTTGGCCTTGCCCAGGCGCAGCTCGTCGCCGGCGGCGGTGGCGGCGCCACGCAGCGCCTCGCCGGCGGCACCGGCGGCCGACTTCAGGTGGGCACCGGCCTCGCTGAGGTTTTCCTTGATGTTCTCGCTCGGGTTCGGGCTCATCTGCGTTCTCCTGGATGGGGATGCCGGGACGGCATGGGCGCGGCCATCTGACCACGCCCGCGGTGTAGGGTCCGTTACGGCTGGCGCTTACTGCAGCACCAGCCGCCCGCGCACGTTACCGCGCTCGATCAGCAGCACCAACTGCCGCGGCGTGTCGGCCAGGCTCGAGCGCAGCGAGGACAGGTCCGAGACCTGGCCGGCGCTGGTGGCGGTGATGATGTCGCCCGGGCGCAGGCCGTTGGCCTCGGCGCGGCTGCCGCTGGCCACCCGCTCCACCAGCACGCCCTGGCCGCGTGCCTGGCGCAGCGGCTCCGGCAGCTCGGCCAGGGTGGCGCCGGCCAGGCGCGGGTCGACCGCGTCGCCGGCCAGGCTGCGCGGCTGCTCGCGCAGGGTCGCGCGCAGCTCCAGGGTGCGGCCGTCGCGCAGCACCCGCAGCGGCACCTGCGAGCCCACCGGCTGCAGGCCCTCGAAGTTGTGCAGCGCCATCGGGCTGGTGATGCGCTGGCCACCGGCCTCCACGATCACGTCGCCCGGGCGCAGGCCCGCGGCGGCGGCGCCGGAGTTGGCGTGCACCCGCGCCACCAGCGCGCCCTGCTGGTTTTCCGGCAGGCCCAGGCTGCGCGCCAGGCGCGCGTCCAGTGGCTGGGTGTCCACGCCCAGGGTGCCGCGGCGCACCTCGCCGGTGGTCACCAGCTGCTGCACCACGTCGCGCGCCAGGTTGGAGGGGATGGCCAGGCCCAGGCCGATGTTGCCGGCCATCGAGCCGCGCGGGTTGAGCGAGGCGGTGTTGATGCCAACCAGCTCGCCGCGCAGGTTGACCAGGGCGCCGCCGGAGTTGCCCGGGTTGATCGAGGCGTCGGTCTGGATGAAGTTCTGGTAGCCCAGGCCGCGGATGCCGCTGCGGCCCACCGCCGAGACGATGCCGGAGGTGACCGTCTGGCTCAGGCCGAACGGGTTGCCGATGGCGACCACGAAGTCGCCCACCTGCAGCTTGCTGCTGTCGCCCAGCGGCAGCTCGGTCAGCTTCTCGGCCGGGATCCGGATCAGGGCCACGTCGGTGTCGGCGTCCGAGCCGAGGAACTCGGCGGTGAAGGTGCGGCCGTCGGCCAGCGACACCGACACGTCGTCGGCGCCCTCGATCACGTGGTGGTTGGTCAGCACGTAGCCGCGGCCGGCGTCGATGATCACGCCCGAGCCCAGCGACTCGTTGATCCGCTCCTGCGGCACCTGCGGGAACATGCGCCGGAAGAACGGGTCGTCGAAGAACGGGTTGCGCACCCGCACCCGGGTCTTGGTGTGGATGCTGACCACCGCCGGCAGCACCCGCTGCAGCATCGGCGCCAGCGAGGGCAGCTGCTGCCCGTCCACCGCCACCGGCAGGGCGGCGGCCATGGGCACGCTGGCGGTCGGCGCCGGCGCGGCCGGCACCGGGGCGGGGCTGGCGTGGGCGCGGTTGTCCAGGGCTTCGCGCACGGCGGTGGCGGCAAAGCCCCCGAAGGCGGCGGCAGCGGTCAGGGCGATGAGCGAGGTCGCGCGGCGCATGCAGGTTCCTGGCTGGCGTGGATGGGAACGCCGCCACCATGGGGGCGGCAGGGCACGTCATCAAGCTGAACGAGTGTCGCCCCGGGGCGCTAAACCGGCGGTGAAACCCCTCTTGACCTGCGCATTCCATCTGTTCCGTCCGCCCCCGCCCGGAAGCCCGCTCCCGCCGTTGCTGCGTTTGTCGGATCGCGGTTGACACTGCCCGCCGCCCCGGCTTAGCTTGGCCGCCTGTCGAGCCACTAGATATAGCGGTCGAACACAACGCTGGCCCCAGCGATTGGTGGTTTAGGTGAATAGCCAACACTGCGGGCCCAACGCGGGAGCGGCGAGCGGATGGGACAGGAAATTGCGTACGGAAGCGGCCGCGCAGGCCGCGACAAACCCGGCGCCTGACTCCGGCAGGCGGCGCGTCTTCGCGTCGCCACGGCGTGCCCTTCTCGTTCCCACCCCGGCCCCCAACTGGATTACGGTGCGGAAGGAGATCCCAACAGCATGAGTACGGTGCGCCTCGAAGTGGTCAATACGGACAAACCCGTCGCGGAGATCCCGCTGCAGCCGGCTTCCCAGGACATCTGGGACAAGAAGTACCGCCTGAAGACCAAGCAGGGGGTGCCGCTGGACGCCGACGTCGACGGCACCTACCAGCGCGTGGCCCGGGCCCTGGCCGATGCCGAGCAGACCGAAGAGAAGCGCACCTACTGGTACGAGCGTTTCCTGTGGGCGCTGCGCCGCGGCGCGATCCCGGCCGGCCGCATCACCTCCAACGCCGGCGCGCAGGAGCACAAGCCGGCCACCAGCACCATCAACTGCACCGTCTCCGGCACCATCGGCGACTCGATGGACGGCATCCTGCAGAAGGTCCACGAGGCCGGCCTGACCCTGAAGGCCGGCTGCGGCATCGGCTACGAGTTCTCGACCCTGCGCCCGCGCGGCGCGTTCGTGGCCGGCGCCGGCGCCTACACCTCCGGCCCGATGTCCTTCATGGATATCTTCGACAAGATGTGCTTCACCGTCTCGTCGGCCGGCGGCCGCCGCGGCGCGCAGATGGGCACCTTCGACGTCTCCCACCCGGACGTGAAGGACTTCATCCGCGCCAAGCGCGAGGACGGGCGCCTGCGCCAGTTCAACCTCTCGCTGCTGGTCACCGACGGCTTCATGCAGGCGGTGGAGAACGACGCCGACTGGCCGCTGGTGTTCCCGGTCAACCGCAAGGAAGAGGCCGAGCTGGACCTCTCCAACCCCGAGCAGGTGGTCTGGCGCGACTGGCCGGCCCACGACGACGCCTACATCGTGCGCGACGACGGCATGGTCGCCTGCCGCGTCTACGGCCACATCAAGGCGCGGCACCTGTGGGACATGATCATGGTCTCGACGTACGACTACGCCGAGCCGGGCTTCATCCTGATCGACCGCGTCAACGAGATGAACAACAACTGGTGGTGCGAGAACATCCGCGCCACCAACCCCTGCGGCGAGCAGCCGCTGCCGCCGTACGGCGCCTGCCTGCTGGGCTCGGTCAACCTGACCAAGTTCGTGCGCGACCCCTTCACCGACAAGGCCTCCTTCGACTGGGAGGAGTACAAGGAAGTGGTGCGCGTGTTCACCCGCATGCTGGACAACGTGGTCGAGGTCAACGGCCTGCCGCTGGAGCAGCAGCGCCAGGAGATCCTGCGCAAGCGCCGCCACGGCATGGGCTTCCTGGGCCTGGGCTCGACCCTGACCATGCTCAAGATGAAGTACGGCTCGGCCGAGAGCCTGGAGTTCACCGAGCAGGTGGCCCGGGAGATGGCCGTGGCCGGCTGGGAAGTGGGCCTGTCGCTGGCCAAGGAGAAGGGCCCGGCCCCGATCATGGACGAGACCTTCACCGTGACCCCGCAGATGCTGCGCCAGCGCCCGGAGATGGCGAAGGACGGCTGGCGCGTGGGCCAGGAGATCGAAGGCAAGGTGCTGCACGCCCGCTACAGCCGCTACATGCAGCGCATCGCCACCGTGGCCCCGGACCTGGTGGACGAGCTGGCCGAGGTCGGCGCCCGCTTCACCCACCACAGCTCCATCGCCCCGACCGGCACCATCTCCCTGTCGCTGGCCAACAACGCCTCCAACGGCATCGAGCCCTCGTTCGCGCACCACTACAGCCGCAACGTGATCCGCGAGGGCAAGAAGAGCAAGGAGAAGGTGGACGTCTACAGCTACGAACTGCTGGCCTACCGCCACTTCGTCAACCCCAAGGCGATGCCGTTCTCCGACGACCCGGAGGCGAAGCTGCCGGACTACTTCATCTCCGCCGACGACATCTCGCCGAAGGAGCACGTGGACGTGCAGGCCGCCGCCCAGAAGTGGGTGGACAGCTCCATCTCCAAGACCGCCAACGTCCCCACCGACTACCCGTACGAGCAGTTCAAGGACATCTACCTGTACGCGTACAAGCAGGGGCTGAAGGGCTGCACCACCTTCCGCTTCAACCCGGCCGCCTTCCAGGGCGTGCTGGTCAAGGAAAAGGACCTGGAGAACACCCTGTACCGCTTCGAGCTGGAAGACGGCTCGGTGGTGGAGGTCAAGGGCAACGAGGAGATCGAGTACGACGGCGAGACCCACACCGCCGCCAACCTGTTCGACGCCCTCAAGGAAGGGTATTACGGCAAGTTCTGACCGGAGGGCGGCGCGGGCCCGCAAGCCCGCGGCCCGTCCCGAGGTCCCCGGCCGGGGCGCGCGCTTTCCGGGCGCCCGCCCCGGCTTCCTGCGGTAAACGGCGCCCGGAGCCAGAGAGAGTGTCCCGATGACCACATCCAGCGAGCCCAAGGAGGGCCCCATGAGCAACAGCAATGGTGTGACGGCGACCCTGACCGAGGACGCCGTCCATCCCGCCACCAGCAACGACACCGCGACCCCCGTCGCCGAGGCGCAGGCCGCCGGCGAGGCCCAGGCTCCGGAGGCGCTGACCGCCGCCGAAGCCCCGGCCGCGCCGGCGCCGGCCCCCGAAGCCGAGGCCGAACCCGCCGCCGAGCCGGTGGTCGCCAAGGTGAAGAAGGCCGCGGCCCGCACCCGCGCCAAGGTCGCCGGGAAGGCCGCCACCGTGGCGAAGAAGGCGAAGGAAAAGGCCGCCACGGTCGCGAAGAAGGCCAGCACCGCGGCCAGGAAGGCCACCGCCGCCGCGAAGAAGGCCAAGGCCACCGCCGACAAGGCCCGCGGCACGGCGAAGAAGGCGGCCAAGAAGGCCGTGGCCAAGGCCCGCACCAAACTGCAGACGGCCAAGGCCAACGCCGCCGCCGAGGCGAGCACCGCCCGCAGCCGCATCGCCGCGCGCGCTGCCACCCGCAAGACCGCCGCCAAGAAGGCCGCGGCCAAGAAGGTGGCCGTCGGCCGCAAGGTCGTCGTCGCGAAGAAGGCCGCCGCCGCCAAGAAGGCGGTGAAGAAGGCGGCCAAGGCCGCGAAGAAGGTGGCGAAGAAGCCCGCGGCGAAGAAGCCCGTCGCCAGGAAGACCGTCGCCAGGAAGACCGTCGCCAAGAAGACCGTTGCAAGGAAGGCGGTCGTGAAGAAGGCCGTCGCCCGCAAGACCGTGGCGAAGAAGGCCCCGGCCCGCAAGGCCGCCGCCCGCCGCACCCGCTGAAAACCCCTGCAAGGCTCCTCCCGGCCCGGCGGGAGGAGCCGCGGCCCCGCCGCCCCGTATCCATAACCAGAAGAACCGACCAGAAAGAGGATCCAGCCCCATGGCCGTGAAGATCGACAGGAAAATCAAGGGCTACTCCGTCGTCACCCCGGAGGACAAGGCGCGCGAGACCGCCGCGCCGGCGCCCGTCGCCGATCGCGAAGCGGCCAGCAGCGAGGCCAAGGACAACGTCATCCAGATGCACGAGCGCATCGAGCGCCCGGACGTCCTGATCGGCAGCACCTACAAGATCAAGTCGCCGCTGGTGGAGCACGCCATGTACGTGACCATCAACGACATCGTGCTCAACGCCGGCACCGAGCACGAGCTGCGCCGCCCGTTCGAGGTGTTCATCAACTCCAAGTCGATGGACCACTTCCAGTGGATCGTGGCCCTGACCCGCATCATGTCCGCCGTGTTCCGCAAGGGCGGCGACGTGACCTTCCTGGTGGAGGAGATGAAGGCCGTGTTCGACCCGCGCGGCGGCTACTTCAAGGCCGGCGGCGTGTACATGCCCTCCCTGGTGGCCGAGATCGGCGCCGTGGTCGAGGAACACATGAAGTCCATCGGCCTGATCCACGACCCGGAGATGAGCGCCCACCAGAAGGCCCTGATCGCCGAGAAGCGCAAGCAGTACGAAGAGCGCGCCAAGGGCGCCAGCGCCGCCGTCAACGGCACCGCCGCCGCCCGCGAGGAAGACGTCGCCGTGACCGGCGAAGGCACCAGCTTCCCGCCCAGCGCCACCATGTGCCACAAGTGCAGCACCAAGGCCCTGGTGATCATGGATGGCTGCGCGACTTGCTTGAACTGTGGGTATAGCAAGTGCGGGTGATTAATTGCCCTTGGCTGTGAGATTGCGTCGCATTGGGCGATTTTAATGACGAAGATTATTTCGCTATACAACAATAAAGGCGGGGTTGCGAAGACTACGACGCTCTTTAACTTGGCCGTTTACGCGGCCAAGGAGAGAGGGAAGAAAGTTCTTTTGGTCGACTGCGATCCGCAATGCAATACAACGGAATTGTTCTTTTGCTCTTCTGATCAGATTGATGAGCCGGAGGACAGTCTCCCTGGAACTTCGATATACGAAGCATTGCGTCCTCGATTTGAAGGTGAGGCGTCGCGTGTCGATGCGAAGAAGGTGGATTTGGCGTCTTCGCCGCTTTATAGCAATCTTTACCTCCTGCGCGGCGATATCAACTTCTCAAGAGCTGAGCAATTTTTCGCCAACTCGATAATGCAGGCCATTACTGAGTCAATTCACGAGAAGAATACATACGCAGTAATGGGCCGCCTCCTGCGTGATCTGGGCGGCCTCCATGGGTTTGATTATATTCTTTGCGATGTAGGCCCTAGCGCCGGCTCTATTACGCGTATGGTGATCCTTTCCTGCGACGGAATTTTTATTCCGACCGCCCCGGATAGGTTCTCTCATCAGGCGATTCTAGGCATGGGCGCAATTATGACTGAATGGCTAACTCGACACCGAGCAATATTGTCGACCTTTGCGCCTTTCGGTTTAAGTGCAAGCTTGGTTGAGCCTGTCTTCTACGGCGCAGTAGTGAATAACTATAAGATTCAGCGTGCCGGAAGGAAGAAGAACTCGTACCTTAAATGGGAAAGTCTTATTAAGGAGGCGATAATTAATAATCTCCTTGACGGCAAAGGCCTTAAGCCTGTCGCACCAGAGGTAAAGATTGAGCCTTTTATCGCCTCAATCCGTGATGTTGGCCCGATGGCTCCAGTGGCACAGATGGTAGGGAAGGCCATCTTTGATATCGGACAGAGGGATACTGAGCTCGCCTCGTCTGATGGGGATTACTACAGGGGGGCGGTTTGGTCCGATTGGCTGGCCCGGATGGGTGAGTACAAAGAAGAAGTGCGTAAGATCTTTGACGCGATCAGGTAATCTGTGACGGTCCCCTATACATTTGTAGCGCTCCTGGATGTTTTGGGCTATCGGAGCAAAATCGATGCCGACCGGCAGCGTGCCTCAGAAGACTTCAAGACAAAACTTGAGGCGGCGCTGGCTATCTTAACTGGTCTCAATGAGACCGAGATAAGCTACCAAGCCATTAGTGACACGATCATAATCGCGAATCATCCGAGCGCCCGTTTCTGCGATTTGCTCCGGACGCTGAAGCGAGTCCATCTCGCATTCTTGCAGCAGGGATTGTTTTTGAGGGGTGGGATCGCATTTGCGCCCCATTTTAAGTCCGGTCCTATAACGTATAGCCATGCTCTTCCGGTCGCCTATCAGCTCGAGCAAACGCAGGCTGTGTATCCTCGAATTGTTATCGATTCGAATATCATCGAGATGTTTTCTGGTGACGGGAAACTATCTGCTGAGGCTGGCGACGTTCAATCGGAAAGGCTCATCTGCGTCGAGAATGGCATCTATTTTGTTAATGTCGCTCACGAGAGTGCTGACGAGTATTACGAGCTTGCTCGCGGGATATACCAAGAGGAAGAGTCGGCGCTTCATGGGCGAGAGCACGAGCTAGCGAAGCATCGCTGGCTGCAAAATTACATTGCTGCAATCTCGGGTGTGGCTAGGGAGCCATACATAAAGTCGTTAGGGGTGTTCTTCCCGCAAAGGTGGGGTGCGAATGCCGATGAGGTGGAAGGGGGGCGGTGATGGGATAACGGGGTCAGGTTCACTTCGATGCAGCGAGTTCGCGCGTT
>NZ_ALIP01000080.1:0-47891 GCF_000283075.1 Pseudoxanthomonas sp. GW2 | reverse complement strand
CGCCGCCGAGCTGCGGGCATCGCGCCGCTCGCTCTCGGAGGCAGTACGCTTCGTGCAGCGCTCCACCGGCGGCCAGATCCTGGGCGCCGAGCTGGTGCCCTACGAGGGGCGCAACATCACCCGCGT
Organism: Pseudoxanthomonas sp. GW2; assembly: GCF_000283075.1. Taxonomy (NCBI): domain Bacteria; kingdom Pseudomonadati; phylum Pseudomonadota; class Gammaproteobacteria; order Lysobacterales; family Lysobacteraceae; genus Pseudoxanthomonas; species Pseudoxanthomonas sp. GW2. The sequence continues at coordinate 47,765 of NZ_ALIP01000080.1, read as the reverse complement.
GAAGTACATGGACGATCGCGGCCGGGTCCGCTATATGGATGACCCGGGCCCCGGCGAGCGGGGCCGCCGCGCATCGCGACGCGACGATCACGAAACCCGCTAGACGATGGGGCCCCGGCCAAAGGCCGGTCCCACACTGCAACTCAGGGAGAGTGCATGCGAATCCTTCTGGTCGAAGACGAGGCCCCGCTGCGGGAGACCCTGGCCGCGCGCCTCAAGCGCGAGGGCTTCGCGGTGGATGCCGCGCAGGACGGCGAGGAAGGCCTGTACATGGGGCGCGAGGTCCCGTTCGACGTGGCCATCATTGACCTGGGCCTGCCCAAGATGTCGGGCATGGAACTGATCAAGGCGCTGCGCGACGAGGGCAAGAACTTCCCGGTGCTGATCCTGACCGCGCGCTCGAGCTGGCAGGACAAGGTCGAGGGCCTCAAGCAGGGCGCCGATGACTATCTGGTCAAGCCGTTCCACGTCGAGGAGCTGCTGGCGCGCCTCAACGCGCTGGTGCGCCGCGCCGCCGGCTGGAGCAAGCCGGTGCTGGAGTGCGGCCCGGTGGCGCTGGACCTGGCCGCGCAGACGGTCACCGTGCACGGCAGCAACGTCGACCTCACCAGCTACGAGTACAAGGTGCTGGAGTACCTGATGATGCACGCCGGGGAGCTGGTCTCGAAGGCCGACCTCACCGAGCACATCTACCAGCAGGACTTCGACCGCGACTCCAACGTGCTGGAAGTCTTCATCGGCCGCCTGCGCAAGAAGCTCGACCCGGAAGGCGAGCTGAAGCCGATCGAGACCGTGCGCGGCCGCGGCTACCGTTTCGCGATCCCGCGCAACGAAGGCTGAGCCGCGGTAGCCGGGTCTCGTGGAAGGGAGCACCAGGCCCCGGTTCCGCCCCTGGCGGCCGCGTTCGCTCAAGGCCCGCCAGCTCATGGCGGCCAGCATCGGCCTGGTCGCCTTCCTGATGCTGGCCGGCGTGGCCCTGGACCGCTCCTTCGCCGAGACCGCCCAGAACAACCTGCGCCAGCGGCTGAAGAGCTACGCCATGGCGTACGCGGACAACATCGACTTCGGCCGCGACGGTTCGCTGTACACGCCCGAGGTCGGACCCGATCCGCGCTTCCACCGTCCCGGCAGCGGCCTGTACGCCGAAGTGGTGCTGCCCGACGGGCGCTGGGCCTCGATGTCGGCCGAAGGTCCGCTGCTGCCGGACCCGGGCGACATCCTCGAGCCGCGCGAGGAGCGCTTCGACGGCCCGCTGCAGGTGACCCAGATCGACGGCACCGCCGGCGAGGTCTACCGCTACGGCATCGGCCTGGTCTGGGGCGAGCGCGGGCCCGAGGCCGAGTTCCCGTACACCATCTACGTCATGGAGGACACGCAGACCCTGGATGCCCAGGTGCGCGTGTTCCGCGGCGCGCTGTGGATGAACCTCGGCAGCGCCGGCCTGATCCTGCTGCTGCTGCAGGCGCTGATCCTGCAGTGGAGCCTGCGCCCGCTGCAGCGGGTGATCGCCGAGCTGACCAAGGTCCAGCGCGGCCAGCTGCAGCGCATGAGCGAGCACCACCCGCGCGAGCTGGAGCCGCTGACCGAGAGCATCAACGCGCTGATCGACTCCGAGCGCGAGAACCTGGAGCGCCAGCGCAACACCCTGGCCGACCTGGCGCACAGCCTGAAGACGCCGCTGGCGGTGCTGCGCACCCAGCTGGATTCCGGCGGCCCGGAGGAGACCCTGCGCCAGGAACTGGACGTGCAGCTGCGGCGCATGAACGATCTGGTCTCCTACCAGCTGGCGCGCGCCGCCTCCAGCGGCCACAAGCTGTTCTCCGCGCCGGTGCCGATCGAGTCCACCGCCGAGGAGATCGTGCGCGGCCTGGAGAAGGTCTACGCGCGCAAGGGCGTGCTGTGCGAGTTCGACATCGCCCCGGACGCGCGTTTCTACGGCGAGGCCGGCGACCTGCAGGAACTGCTCGGCAACTTGCTGGAGAACGCGTTCAAGTGGGCCAACCGCCGCGTGGTGCTGACCGCGCGCCCGGGCCCGACCGCGCCCAACCGCCGCGCCGGCCTGCTGCTGGCGGTGGACGACGACGGCCCCGGCATCGCCCCGGAGGACGTGGCCAAGGTGCTGCAGCGCGGCGTGCGCGGCGACGAGCGCGTGCAGGGCCACGGCATCGGCCTGTCGATCGTGCAGGACCTGGTGCGCGACTACCGCGGCGAACTGCAGGTCACCCGTTCCCAGGAGCTGGGCGGGGCGCGCTTCGAGGTCACCTTGCCGCCGGGGCTTTGAGAGCCGGGATTCGGGATTGGTGATTCGGGATTCGCAAGGGCGTAGCCCGATGCGCTTCGCTTGTCCGGGCTACGCGGCGCGCAGGGGCGAGGGGCCGTAGAAGCGGGCCAGGTGCGCGGCCACTTCCGGCATCTCCTGCTCCAGCACTGCTGGTGCGGAGAAGTGGTACTCGGTGGCCACCGCGAAGAATTCCTCCGGTGCCTCGGCCGCGTACGGGTCGATCGCGGTCTCCGCGCCGGCGTCGACCTCGGCGCAGAAGCCGTCGTACGCGCGCTGGAAATCGCGCGCCCATTGCCGGTGCCAGGCGGCGGGCAGGGGCGGGGTGCCGTCCAGCTCGCCGTCCAGCACGTCCAGCTTGTGCGCCATCTCGTGCACGGCCACGCAATAGCCGGTGTCAGGCTCCTCCAGGTCGGCCTGCACGTCGGCCCAGGACAGCACCAGCGGGCCATGGTCCCAGGCCTCGCCGGCCAGTTCGTCGTCCCATTCGTGCAGCACGCCGGCCGCGTCGACGTGGCTGCGGCGCACCCGGAACGCATCCGGGTAGACCAGCAGTTGCGACCAGCCACGCAGCCCGCTGGCGCCGAACTCCAGCAGCGGCAGGCAGCACAGCGCCGCCAGCAGCACCTGCTCGGCGGGCGCCAGCTCCAGCCCGCCCAGCGGGGTGATGGTCTTCTCGTGCAGGAAGCGGGTCGCCAGCGCGCGCAGGCGTTCGCGGCGCTCCGGGTCCAGCCCGCGCGCCCACGGCAGGGCCTGGCAGGCGTGCTGCCAGAGGTCCTCGTCGATGGGTGCCGCACCCAGGCGCAGCCAGCGCGAAAGCCTGCGGATCAGCGGAACATTCCCGGGAGGAAGCTGTGCCAGCGGCCGCCGCGGGCGCGCGGCATGACCGCGTCCGAATCGCCGCCGCCGCCACCAGCGCTGGCGCGCGGGGTGGTGCGTGCCGCCGCCGGCACCGTTGGCCGCGCCTGCGGCGCCTCGTCCCCGGCGGGTGCGGCCGCGGTGGTGTCCGGACGGGCATAGACGCAGGCGCCGTGCTTCTGTTCCGGCCCCGGCAGCTCGGGGCTGGCCCAGCACAGGCTCGGGATGGTCAGCAGCAGGAGCGGGGCGAATCGGCGCATGGGTCGGTCCGGTTGGCCGGGCAAGATCCCGAATATAGCGCGGATCGGGACCGTGCGCCGGACGCGGGGGCGGCGGATGCCGGATAATCGCCCGCTACGCAGTATTCACGGAGCAGGGTGTGGACGATCGGGAGCTGCTGCGGCGGCTGGCCGCCGGCGGAAGTTCGGGCGACGTGCTGGCACGCGACGCCGGCATCACCCGCGCGGCGGTGTGGAAGCGCATCGAAGGCCTGCGGGCGGCCGGGGCGCGGATCGAGGCCCGGCCCGGGCGCGGTTACGTGCTCGACAGCCCGCTGGAGCTGCTGGATGCGGCGCGCCTGCGCGCCGGGCTGGCGCCGCGGGCCGCCGCTTCGCTGCACGCACTGGACGTGGCCTGGAGCCTGGATTCGACCAATACCGAACTGCTGCGGCGGCCGCCGCGTCCCGGGGTGGAGGTGCTGCTGGCCGAGCGCCAGAACGCCGGCCGCGGCCGGCTGGGCCGGCGCTGGGTGTCGCCGCTGGGTGGGCAGGTCTGCATGTCGGTGCGGCGTGGCTTCCAGGGCGGCCTGGCCCGCCTCGGCGGGCTGAGCCTGGTGGCCGGGGTGGCGGTGGCCGAGGCCCTGCGTGGCTGCGGCCATGCCGAGGTCGGACTGAAGTGGCCCAACGACCTGGTGGCCGACGGCCGCAAGCTGGGCGGCCTGCTGGTCGAGGGCGGCGGCGAGCACGGCGGTCCGGTGCACGCGGTGGTCGGGATCGGCATCAACGTCGACCTCGGGCCGGCCGACGGCATCGACCAGCCGTGGACCGACCTGGCCCGGCTTGGCGGCAGGGTACCGTCGCGCAATGCGGTGGCCATCGCCGTGCTGGACGCGTTGCTGCCGGCGCTGGAACTGTTCGACGAGGAGGGCCTGGCGCCGTTCCTGGACCGCTACGCCGCGCTGGACGTGCTGGCCGGGCATCCGGTGCGGGTGCTGGACAGCCGCGGCGACTTCGAGGGACAGGCCCTGGGCCTGGCCGCGGATGGGGCCCTGCGGGTGGCCACCAGCGCCGGCGAGCGCCGCGTGCATGCCGGCGAGGGCAGCGTGAGAAGGCAATGAGCGACTGGCTGTTCGACCTGGGCAACACGCGCTTCAAGGCCGCCCCCTGGGACGGCGGCGCACCGGGCGAGGCCCAGGCCTGGCCGCATGGCGAGGACCTGCACCGCGCCCCGGTCCCGCGCGGACGCCGGGCCTGGGTGGCCAGCGTCGCCGGTCCAGCCATGACCGCGGCGGTGCTGGAACGCCTGCACGCGGCCTTCGACGAGGTGCATCTGGCCCGCACCCAGGCCGAATGCGCCGGGGTGCGGGTGGCCTATCCGAACCCGGAGCGGTTTGGCGTGGACCGTTTCCTGGCGCTGCTGGCCGCGCACCGGGACGGCGGCGACGTGCTGCTGGCCGGGGTCGGCACCGCCCTGACCATCGATCTGCTTGACGCCGGCGGGCGCCACCACGGTGGCCGCATCGCGCCCTCGCCGACCCTGATGCGCGAGATGCTGCACGCGCGCGCGGCGCAGCTTCCGGCCAGCGGCGGTGCCTATGCCGAGTTCGCCGACGATACCGCCGACGCGCTGGCCTCCGGCTGCGACGGCGCCGCGGTGGCCCTGGTGCTGCGCTCGCTGGAGCAGGCGCGCCTGCGCCTGGGGCGCGAGCCGGCGCTGCTGCTGCATGGCGGCGGTGCCGGGGCGCTGGCGCCGCTGCTGCCGCAGGCACGGCTGCGGCCGGCGCTGGTGATCGAAGGCCTGGCGATCTGGGCGCGAGCGCAGCTGGACGCGGCGGCATCCTCCTGACCGCCGGCGGCCACCGCGCTGCGGTGCTCCCCTAGAATCGGGGCATGATCGCCCGCGCCCTCATCGTCGTCCTGGCCGTCCTCAACCTCGGCGTGGCCGCCTGGTGGCTGCTGCGCCCCGAACCAGCGCCGGCCTCGGTGCCGGCCACGCCGCCGGGCATCGCCCCGCTGGAAATCGTGCGCACCCTCGATGCCGCCGCGGCCCCGGCGCCTGCGCTGCAGCCGGCCGCGCCCGCACACACCTGCCTGCGCGCCGGCCCGTTCCGCAGCCGCGCCGCGGCCAATGGCATCAGCGCGCGGCTGCAGCCGCTGTTGCTGGGCCTGCAGGTCGAGGAGGAACCGGGCGATGCGGAGATGTACCGGGTGCTGTTGCCCCCGGTCCCCAGCCGCGAGGAGGCCGAAGCCACGGTGCGCCGCCTGCGGGGTGCCGGCTTCGACGACGTGCTGGTGCTGCACCAGGGCGGCGAGGCCAACGCGGTGGCGCTGGGCACCTTCCGCAACCGCGACATGGCCGAGCGCCGGGTCGCGGCCATGCGCCAGCTTGGCTTTCCGGCCGAGCTGCGCACTGCCGGCCGGGCCACGCCTCCGCGCTGGTGGCTGCTGCTGGCCACCGCACGGCCGGAGGAAGTGCGCGCCCAGGCGGGCGAAGCGCGCCAGATCGATTGCAGCCGCATCCCCGGCCTGGCGGACGATGCGCGGACGCCTGCGCTAGAATCGCCGGCCGCGCCGCTTTAGCTCAGCTGGTAGAGCAACCGCCTTGTAAGCGGTAGGTCGTCCGTTCGATCCGGACAAGCGGCACCACTTTCCGCTCCCGGCAGCTGCCGGGACGACGCTCAGGGCACCAGCCCGCAGGTCCGGTGCAACGGCGCCGGGACCGGCAACCGCACGCCATCCGGCAAGCCCGGCGGCCATGGCCGGTAGCCGGCCTGCCAGGCCACCACCTGCCACTGCCCGCTGGCTGGCAGGTCGTAGGCATACCAGGCCTCGCCGTCGTGGAACCCGTGGAAGATCTCGCTGCGGCCGTTGGCTTCGGCCAGTACGGTCAGGGGCACGTTGAACGGCGGCGGTTCGTCCGCGGTGGCCATGGCCGGCAGGAAACTGGCCGGCAGGGGTGGGGACGAAGGAGCGACGGGAGGCGTCAGGGTGGTCGGCATGTCCCTTCAATAGCACCGTGGGCGTGAATCCGGCGTCTGCTGCAGCGCGGCGCGTGTCCGTACGGTCACCCGGCTAGACTCGGGAAAAGGTTTCAACGGATACCGTCATGGCCCGCAGTTATCCCCCTGTTTCCCTCATCGGCGTTCCCACCGACATCGGCGCCGGGCACCGCGGCGCGTCGCTTGGCCCGGATGCGCTGCGCATCGCCGGTATCGGCCAGGCCTTGGCCGCGCGCGGCGTGGACGTGCTCGACACCGGCAACCTCGCCGGCCCGCCCAACCCCTGGCAGCCACCGGTGGGCGGCTACCGCCACCTGGAGCAGGTGGTGGAATGGAACCGCGCGCTGATGCAGGCCACCCTGGCCGAGCTGCGGCGCGGACGCATGCCGGTGATGCTCGGCGGCGACCACTGCTTGGCGATCGGCTCGATCGCCGCGGTCGCCCAGCACTGCCGCCAGGCCGGGAAGAAGCTGCGGGTGCTGTGGCTGGACGCGCACGCGGACTTCAACACCAGCGAGGTCACCCCTTCCGGCAACGTGCACGGCATGCCGGTGGCCTGCCTGTGCGGCATCGGCCCGGACGCGCTCACCCGCCTCGGTGGCGAGGGCCCGGCCATCACCCCGGCGCAGGTGCGGCAGATCGGCATCCGCTCGGTGGATCCGGAGGAAAAGCGCCTGGTCAAGCAGCATGGCCTGGACATCTACGACATGCGCTACATCGACGAGGTCGGGATGAAGGCGGTGATGCAGCAGGCGCTGGAAGGCGTGGACGCGGACACCCACCTGCACGTGAGCTTCGACGTGGACTTCCTCGACCCGGGCATCGCCCCGGGCGTGGGCACCACCGTGCCCGGCGGGGTGAACTACCGCGAGGCGCAGCTGGTGATGGAAATGATCGCCGACACCGGGCGCATGGGTTCGCTGGACATCGTCGAGCTCAACCCGGTGCTGGACAACCGCAACGCCACCGCCGAGCTGGCGGTGGACCTGGTCGAGAGCCTGTTCGGCAAGTCCACGCTGATGCGCGACTGAGCACCAGTCGCGTCCGCCGCCGCGCGGTTTCACGCCGGTTCGACGGCGTTCCCGGAAAAGTGGGGCCCATCCCGTGCGTGGCGCGCGGGACCGAAAAGGGAGCCCACCATGAAGCGCATCGTTGCCCTGACCCTGCTGAGCCTGTTCTCGATTTCCGCGCTGACCGCGTGCAACACCATGGCCGGCGCGGGCAAGGACATCCAGCGGGGCGGGGAAAAGCTCGAGGACAAGGCCCAGGACTGCAAGGACGGCAAGTGCTGAGCGGGAAGCTCGAACGGATGCGGTGAGCGCAGGACGCGCCCGGCACAGGACGTGCGCAGATGGAGTTGCAGGCGGGGCCGCAAGGCCCCGCCTTTTTGTCTGCCTGAATGCTCCGCCGCGCGTGGCGCCGCGTAACCGCGCACTCACGGCGGCTGGACCGCCGGGAAACGCGCAACCGGCGATGCTGGCCCCAACCCGGCGACCGCCGGGTCCCGACCCCCAAACAAGGAGCACGCATGAACCGCGACATCATCGCCGGCAACTGGAAGCAGCTGAAGGGCCAGATGAAGGCCAAGTGGGGCGACCTCACCGACGACGTGTTCGACGTGGCCGAGGGCAATGCCGAGTACCTGGCCGGCAAGTTGCAGGAGCGCTATGGCTGGGAGAAGGACCGCGCCGAGCGCGAGGTCCGCGACTTCGAGACCACCCTGGACCAGCGCTACCGCCACTAAGGCCGGTGCCTTGGGCCCGGGCGCGGCGATCCGCCGCCCCGGGCCTTTCCGTGTCCGCCCGCCGCAACCGGGGCAGGGGGGTAGAATCGGCGTGTTTCTTCCCCTTGCCTGCACCATGACCGTCCGCGTCCTCACCGGCATCACCACCACCGGCACCCCGCACCTGGGCAACTACGCCGGGGCCATCCGTCCCGCCATCGCCGCCTCGCGCGCACCGGGCACGGAGAGCTTCTTCTTCCTGGCCGACTACCACGCCCTTATCAAGGCCGACGATCCGCAGCGGGTGGCACGCTCGCGCCTGGAGATCGCCGCGACCTGGCTGGCCTGCGGCCTGGATCCGCAGAAGGTCGTGTTCTACCGGCAGTCGGACATCCCCGAGATCCCGCAGCTGACCTGGCTGCTGACCTGCGTCACTGCCAAGGGCCTGCTCAACCGCGCCCATGCCTACAAGGCGGCGGTGGACAAGAACAACGAGGCGGGCGAGGACCCGGATGCCGGCGTCACCGCCGGCCTGTACATGTACCCGGTGCTGATGGCGGCCGACATCCTCGCCTTCGGCGCGCACCGCGTGCCGGTGGGCCGCGACCAGATCCAGCACATCGAAATGGCGCGCGACATCGGCCAGCGCTTCAACCACCTCTACGGCGAGGCCTGGCGCCAGGCCACCGGCCAGTCCGGCGAGCCGCTGGTGCTGCCGGAGGTGCAGATCGACGAGAACGTGGCCACCCTGCCGGGCCTGGATGGCCGCAAGATGTCCAAGAGCTACGACAACACCATCCCGCTGTTCGCACCGCCGGCCGAACTCAAGCGCCTGGTGATGTCGATCGTCACCGACTCGCGCGCGCCTGGCGAGCCCAAGGACACCGAGGGCTCGGCCCTGTTCCAGCTGTACCAGGCCTTCTCCACCCCGGAACAGGCCGAGGAGATGCGCCACGCCTTCGCCGAGGGCATCGGCTGGGGCGACGCCAAGCAGCGCCTGGTGCTGCGCATCGAGGAAGCGGTGGCGCCGCTGCGCGAGCAGTACGCGCAGCTGATCGCCAGGCCGGCGCAGCTGGAGGAGATCCTGCAGGAGGGCGCGCGCAAGGCGCGCGAGACCACCGTGCCGCTGCTCGACGGCCTGCAGCGCGCGGTCGGCCTGGGCGGCTTCCAGGCGGCGGCCGCCGCCGGCTCCGGCAAGCCGAAGAAGAAGCCGGCGGCGCGCCTGCCGCAGTTCAAGCAATACCGCGAGGCCGACGGCCGCTTCCACTTCAAGCTGGTCGACGCCGACGGCCGCGTGCTGCTGCAGGGTGATGGCTCCGAGTCCCCGCGCGAGGCCGGCGAGCGCATCGCCCGGCTGCGCCGCGAGGGCATCAATGCCCTGCACGCGCTGGAGCAGGGCGCGGTCGGGCTGATGGGCGAGCGCGTGGGCACCCTGGGCGCCGACGTGGCCGGGGTGGACGCGGTGGTCGAGGCCCTGCGCCAGCTGGCCGAGGCGGAGGCCGGCTGATGGCCTGGCTGTCGCTGCTGCTGTTCCTGCCCTGGTTCGCCGTGCTGGGCGGTCTTTACTGGTTCTTCCCGCGCACGCCGCGCCCGCGCGCGCGGCGTGCGTTCGACGCCATCGTGCTGGTCCTGGCGCTGGTGTTGAGCATCGGCGGCATGCACTGGGGCTACCACGAGGGCCTGGCCTACAGCGGCGCCGGCCCGATCTGGCGCCAGGTGCTGGCCGTGCTTTACGCTTACGGCGCGTTCCTGGCGGTGCTGGCACTGGCGATCCCGCTGCGCATGCGCCTGTCCGCGCGCTGGGCGGCGCAGGGCTGAGCCGCGACCAAGGTGAACGGTGGCCTGCCGCCGGCGGCCGTCTACGACCAAAGCCGGATCGTGCGGGCAAGGGGGGGCTGACTAGGCTCCCCTGCATCGCCCCCACATCCCCGCTCCCCGATGCAGCAACAGCAGCTGGCGGCCGCGCACGGCATCCATACCCTCGACACCGGCTACGTCCGGCCTGCCTTCGACGCCGCGTACCTGGTGGTCGAGCGGGGCCGGGCGGCGTTCGTCGACTGCGGCACCAACCACAGCGTGCCGGTGCTGATGCAGGCGCTGGCCGACGCCGGGCTCGGCGCCGAGGCGGTGGACTGGGTGGTGCTGACCCATGCCCACCTCGACCACGCCGGCGGCGCGGGCCTGCTGATGCGCCAGCTGCCGAACGCACGCCTGGTCGCGCATCCGCGCGCGGCGCCGCACATGGTCGATCCGCAGCGGCTGGTGGCCGGGGCCATGGCGGTGTACGGCGAGGAGCAGTTCGCGCGCCACTACGGCAGCCTGGAGCCGGTGCCGGAATCGCGCGTGGTGGTGGCCGCCGACGGCCATGCCATCGACCTGGCCGGGCGCATCCTGCGCTGCCTGGATACCCCCGGCCACGCGCGCCACCACATGTGCATCTGGGACGAGCGCAGCCGCGGCTGGTTCACCGGCGACACCTTCGGCCTGTCCTACCGGCAGCTGGACAGCGACGGCCGCGCCTTCGTCCTGCCCACCTCCTCGCCGGTGCAGTTCGAGCCGGAGGCGATGCAGGCCTCGATCCGGCGCATGCTGGAAAGCGCGCCGGAGCGCATGTACCTGACCCACTACGGCCCGGTGGGCGAGGTGCGCCGCCTGGCCGCGGACCTGCACGAGCAGATCGACGCCATGGTCTCGCTGGCCCAGGCCTGCGACGGCGGCCCGGACCGCCACCGCGCGCTGGTGGCGGCGCTGTCGGAGTACTACCTGGAGCGCGCCCAGGCCCACGGCGTGCCGCTGGACGAGGCCGGGGTGCTGGACCTGCTGGGCATGGACATCGAGCTCAACGCCCAGGGCCTGGAAGTGTGGCTGGACCGCAGCCGCCGGCGTGGCTGAGCGGCGGGGTCAATCCCAGGCATTGAGGTGCCGGCCGAAGCGCTCGCGCTGCGGCCGCACCACGCAGAAGCGGTGCCCGGTGGGCGCCTCCATCACCCACCAGCGCTTGACGAAGGCGATCTTGCGCGCGCCCAGGCGCTCGAGGCGGTCGGCCTCGGCGTCGACGTCGTCGCTCTCGATGTCCAGGTGCACGCGCGATTCGTGCGCCACCTTCTGCAGCAGGATGAGCGGCTCGTCCTCCTCGGTGGCCAGCACGCCGTAGCGGCCGTCGCCGTCCTCGTCCGGGTCGGCGATGGGCTTGCCCAGCGCCGCGCTCCAGAACTCCAGCGCGGGGCGCAGGTCATCGACGTTGCAGTCGATCACCAGGGTGCTGAGGCGGCTGTGGTGCGGCATGGCGGCTCTCTCCGGCGGGCATGGAGCCCGACGATAGCGCCGCGCGGGGCTGGTGCGGATGAAGCGGCGGAAGCGCCCGCCGCCTCCTGCCCCCGGCCACGCGCCACGCCCGGCCCCCGCGCATGGGGCGGGGGAGCCCGGGCGGCCGGCCTCAGTTCGGCAGGGCCATGTCGTCCAGCAGCGCGCGCAGGAAGCGCGCGGCCTCGCCGCCGGTGGCGGCGCGGTGGTCGAAGGTCAGCGAGATCGGCAGGCGGCGGTGCACCTCGATCCCGCCCATCACCGCGACCACGTCGTGCGACAGGCGGCCGGCGCCGACGATGGCCACGCACGGTGGCACCACCACCGGGGTGGCGTAGCGGCCGGCGAACATGCCGAAGTTGGACAGCGAGATGGTGTAGCCGGACAGCTCGCTGGCCGGGATGCTGCGGTCCTCCACCTGCGCGCGCAGGCGGTCGATGCCGGCGCGGATGCCGCGCGCGTCGAGCATGTCGGCATTGCGCAGGGCCGGCACGAACAGGCCGTCGTCGGTGTCCACGGCGATGCCCACGTCCACGTGCGGATGGCGGGTGACGCTGAGCGCCTCGCCGTCGAACCAGGCATTGAGCGCCGGCACCGCCTTGCACGCGGCGACGATCGCGCGGACCAGGCGCGCGGTGATGTCCTGCCTGCCGATCCAGGCGTGCAGGTCGGCGTCGTCGACCAGTGTGGTCGGCACGACCTTGCTGTGCGCGTCGGCCATCACCCGCGCCATGTTGCGGCGCACGCCCTTGAGCTGCTCGGGCTGGCCGCTGGCGGCGACGCCGGCGTCGCCGCCCGGCGGGCGGGTGCGCATGGGCCGGCCGGAGGCGGAGACGGGGGTGCGCTGGTGCACGGCAGGATCGGGCGCGGAGGCGGCAGCCGGTGCGGTGGGCTGTGCCACCCCGGTGCCTCCGGCGCGGGAGGGGAGGAGACGGGATGGATCGGCCGCGGCCTGCTTCACGTCGGCCAGGGTCACGGTGCCCTCGGGCCCGGTGGGCGCAACGCGGGCCAGGTCCACGCCCAGCTTGCGCGCCAGCGCGCGCACCGCCGGCATCGCCTTGACCCCGCCGACCGCGATCGCACGCTCGGCATGCACGGCGTCGGAGCTCTGCATCGCGCCGACCACGGTGCCGGCGTCGCCACCGCGCGCCTCCGACGGTGCCGGCTGCACCGCCAGCTCGCCGCCGTCGTCGCTGGCGCTGGCCTTGGCCGGCTTCGCCGGTGCGCCGTGGTGGTGGCCGGTGTCCTGGCCCTCGGCGCGCTGCGGCAGGGCGGGATCGGGCTCGAACTCGGCCAGCATCGCGCCGGTGGCGATCACGTCGCCGGCCTTGCCGGCCAGGCGCAGGACCTTGCCGGACACCGGCGAGGGCACTTCCACCACCGCCTTGGCGGTCTCCATCGACACCAGCGGTTCGTCCAGGCGGATGGTGTCGCCTTCCTTGACGAACCACTCGACGATGGTCGCGTCCGGCAGGCCCTCGCCCAGGTCGGGCAGGTGGAAGGTCTTGGTCTGGCTCATCGTGTCGCTCTCTCAATCGGTCGGTCGATCGCGCGGATCGACGGGCGGGAGCGGGCCGCGGCACGCGGCCGCGGCATGCCGTCCCGGGGCATCAAGGTAACGGACCGCGCGCGACGGGGTCGCGCGCGGCACGGTTCAGCCGTGGGCCATCGCGGCGCGCGCGGCGGCGACGATCCGCTCCACGCTGGGCAGGTACTTCATCTCCAGGCGGAACAGCGGGATGTGGGTATCCCAGCCGGTCACGCGCTGCACCGGGGCAACCAGGTCGTACATGGACTCCTCGGCCAGGCGCGCGGCGATCTCCGCGCCGAAGCCGGCGGTGCGCGGGGCCTCCTGCACGATCACGCAACGGCCGGTGCGCGACACCGACTCGGCGATGGTGGCGAAGTCCAGCGGACGCAGGGTGGCCACGTCGATCACCTCGGCGCTGATGCCTTCGGCCGCCAGCGCCTCGGCCGCCTCCAGCGCCTCCTTCACCTGCGCGCCCCAGGCGACCAGGGTCACGTCGGTGCCGTCGCGCAGGACGAAGCACACGTCAAGCGGCAGCGCCTCGCCGTCGTCGGCCACCAGTTCCTTGTACTGGCGGTAGATGCGCTTGGGCTCCATGTAGATCACCGGATCCGGATCGCGGATCGCGGCCAGCAGCAGGCCGTAGGCGCGTTGCGGCGAGGACGGCATCACCACGCGCAGGCCGGGGACGTTGGTGAACATCGCCTCGTTGGCCTCGCTGTGGTGCTCCGGCGCGCGGATGCCGCCGCCCCACGGCACGCGCAGCACCATCGGGCAGTGCAGGCGGCCGCGGGTGCGGTTGCGCAGGCGCGCGGCGTGGCAGACCAGGTGGTCCAGCATCGGATAGACGAAGCCGTCGAACTGGGCCTCGGCCACCGGCTTCATGCCCTGCGCGGCCAGGCCCACCGACAGGCCGGCGATGGTGGTCTCGTCCAGCGGGGTGTCGAGCACGCGCTGCGGGCCGAACTTCTGCTGCAGGCCGGCGGTGGCGCGGAACACGCCGCCGTTGACGCCCACGTCCTCGCCCAGCACCAGCACCGACGGATCGTGCTCCAGTTCCCATGCCAGGGCGCGGGTGATCGCCTCGATCAGGGTGATCGGCGTCGCGGTCGGGGTCTGGCTCATAGGCTGTTCTCCACCACGACTGGCGTGGACGGGCGCCGAATCGCCCACGCCGGCGGCGGCGTGGGCGCCGGCCAGGCTGCTGCTTTCGGCGCGCTGGCTGCGGATGTCATCCATGGCGCTGCTCCAGGGCAATGGCCGCGGCGCGCTGCGCGAGCAGGTCCGGCGGCGGATCGGCGTAGAGGTAGTCGAACATCGCTTCCACCGGCTGCGCGGTGGTGGCCAGGTAGGCGTCGACCTCGGCGTTGACCTGGCGCTCGCACTCGGCCTTCCACTCGGCCTCCTCGGCCTCGCTCCAGGCGCCCTGCGCGGTGAGCCAGGTGCGCAGGCGCGCGATCGGCTCGCGCTGCCAGGCGGCCTTGACCTCGGCGTCGTCGCGGTAGCGGCGCGCGTCGTCGGCGGTGGTGTGGTCGGACAGGCGGTAGGTGAGGAACTCGATCACCGAGCCGCCCTCGCCGGCGCGCGCGCGGTCCATGGCCTGGTGCATCGCGTCGAGCACGGCGACCAGGTCGTTGCCGTCGACCTGCAGCACGTGCAGGCCGCCGGCGATGCCCTTCTGCGCCAGGGTCTGGGCGCCGGTCTGGGCCTTGCGCGGCACCGAGATCGCCCAGCCGTTGTTGATCACCCCCAGCACCAGCGGCAGCTGGTAGGCGCCGGCGGAGTTGAGCGCGGCGTAGAAGTCGGTCTTGGAGGTGCCGCCGTCGCCGCAGGTGGCCACGGCCACGTGCGGCTGCCCGCGCAGCTTGAACGCCAGCGCGGCGCCGGCCGCGTGCAGGCACTGGGTGGAGATCGGCACGCAGATCGGGAAGTCGGCCACCGCGTCGCTGTCGCGCGGGAAGTCGCTGCCGCGCTCGTCGCCGCCCCAGTACATCAGGATGTCGCGCGGGCGCACGCCGCGCTCGAACATGGTGCCGATCTCGCGGTACGACGGCGCGAACACGTCGCCGCGGCGCATCGACGCGCCGATGCCGACATGGGTGGCCTCGTGGCCCAGGCTGGGCGCATAGGTGCCCAGCTTGCCGGTGCGCTGCAGGGCGATGGCCTTGCTGTCGAAGGCGCGCACGAACAGCATGCGCTTGAACAGCGGCAGCAGCACGGCGGGGTCGCGCAGGTCCTGCGGGAAGTCGCGGACCTGGCGCCCGTCGGCGTCGAGGTACTGCAGGTAATGGACTTCAAAGCTGGCGGCGAGTGTCATCGGGGGAGTCACCCTTGCGCGCGATTGCGGACAGGAAAGTTGCACATGGTACGGACTCGGTCGAGAAAACCCGCCGTGCAGCGCAACAACGCTTGCAGTACATGGACTTGGACGCGGTCGTCGAGTTCCCCTGAATGGTGACAGGCTCGGCCGCGTTATCCCTGCTGCGCTGCGGTACGCTTTGCCCCCTTGCGCGCACTCCCGCCCGCGCCAGCCGCGACCGATGACCCTGAACAAGAACCAGCGCCCGCTCGAACCCGGCATCCACACCGACCTGCAGGGCCGCATGACCTATGCGGGCTACCTGCAGCTGGACCGCCTGCTGTCCGCGCAGCGGCCGCTGTCCGAGCCGGCGCACCACGACGAGATGCTGTTCATCATCCAGCACCAGGTCTCGGAACTGTGGCTGAAGCTGCTGATGCACGAGCTGCAGGCCGCGCGCGCGTTCATGCAGCAGGACCAGGTGTGGCAGTGCCGCAAGGTGATGGCGCGCGGCAAGCAGGTGCTGCGCCAGCTGGTGGAGCAGTGGTCGGTGCTGGAGACGATGACGCCGTCGGAGTACATGGGCTTCCGCGACCTGCTGGGCCCGTCCTCCGGCTTCCAGTCGCTGCAGTACCGCGCGATCGAGTTCCTGCTGGGCAACAAGAACGCCGAGATGGTGAAGGTGTTCGCCCACGACCCGGAAGGCCAGGCGGCGCTGCGCGCCGAGCTGGAGCGGCCCAGCCTGTACGAGGAGTTCCTGCTGTACCTGGCGCGCTTCGGCCACGCGGTGCCGGGCGAGTACCTGCGCCCGGAACGCGACTGGACCCAGCCGCACGTCAGCGACCCGGCGCTGCGCCCGGTGTTCGAGCGCATCTACGAGGACACCGACCGCTACTGGCGTGAGTACTCGCTCAGCGAGGACCTGGTGGATCTGGAAACCCAGTTCCAGACCTGGCGCTTCCGCCACATGCGCACGGTCATGCGCATCATCGGCTTCAAGCGCGGCACCGGCGGCTCCAGTGGCGTGGGCTTCCTGCGCGAGGCGCTGGACCTGACCTTCTTCCCGGAGCTGTTCGAGGTCCGCACCAGCATCGGAACCTGAACGGTTCCGGTCCGCCCACCGGACCGCTGCGTGGGCTTCAGCGGCCGTCCAGCCGGTTTCGGCCAGAGCGGCCGTTTCCAATGCAACACCTTGAACAGGAAGGGATTTTTCTTGCGGCTCGGCGGGGTTTGACCGCGGTTGCGCATTGACGGGCAAGGCCCGGTCGGTGATTCTCGCCCGGTTCCGGCGCCCGTGCGCCGTGCAGTCCCGTCCGTTCTTTGCAAGGAAATCCATGAGCGCCGACCTCGTCGAGCCCAAGGTCGCGGCCCCGCCGCACACGCCGTCCCTGCCCCAGTTCCCCCAGACCCTGGGCCATCCGCGTCCCCTGTGGATGCTGTTCATGACCGAGTTCTGGGAGCGCTTCGCCTTCTACGGCATGCGCTGGGCACTGGCGCTGTACATCGTCGCCGAGTTCTACAGGGGCAACCCCGCCGGCGAGGCCCCGGCCAGCGAGCTGTATGGCGCCTACCTGGCCCTGGTGTACGCCGCGGCGATCTTCGGCGGCTATGTCGCCGACCGGCTGATCGGCTACCAGCGCTCGATCCTGGTCGGCGCGGCCTTCATGTCCGCCGGCCTGTTCATGATCATGGTGCCGAGCCAGCCGATGCTGAAGCTGGGCCTGGCCACGGTGATCGTCGGCAACGGCCTGTTCAAGCCGATCATCTCGACCCTGGTCGGCAAGCTCTACGCCCCCGAGGACCAGCGCCGCGACTCGGGCTTCACCATCTTCTACATGGGCATCAACCTCGGCGCCTTCATCGCGCCGATCCTGACCGGCTGGCTGGCCGAGCGCATGTTCGGCGGCAGCCCGGAACTGCCGGCGTACAAGGTGGTGTTCATCGCCTCGGGCATCGGCATGCTGTTCAGCCTGTTCTGGTTCTGGCTGGGCCGCGCCCAGCTCAAGGGCATCGGCGCCGCCCCGGCCGAAGCGCCCGGCCTCGGCCGCGTGGCCATGGTGGTTGCCGGCGCGGTGGTCGCGATTCCGGTGTTCTACTCGCTGCTGACCATCGACGCCGGCGTGCTCAACTGGATCCTGATCGCATTGTTCATCGCCCCGGCGATCATGCTGCTGGTCGAGGGCATCCGCGAGGGCAAGGTGCAGCGCGACATGGTGGTCGCGATGCTGATCATCTTCGGCTTCAACGTGCTGTTCTGGATGTTCTTCGAGCAGGCCGGCAGCTCGTTCAACTTCCTGGCCCAGAACATCGTCAACCGCGACTTCGGCGGCTGGATCTTCCCGGTCGGCTGGTTCCAGTCGGTCAACTCGATCGCCATCATCACCCTGGCCCCGGTGCTGGCCTGGCTGTGGGTGGCGATGGGACGCGCCAATCCGTCGATCCCGCGCAAGTTCGGCCTGGGCCTGATCTTCAACGGCCTGGCCTTCCTGCTGCTGATGTTCGCCCTGTCCAGCCTGGTTGACCCGCAGACGCTGAAGATCCCGTTCTGGACCCTGTTCATGGTCTACGTGATCCAGTCGGTGGGCGAGCTGTGCCTGTCGCCGATCGGCCTGTCGATGACCACCAAGCTGG
This sequence comes from Pseudoxanthomonas sp. GW2, assembly GCF_000283075.1. Lineage (NCBI taxonomy): Bacteria > Pseudomonadati > Pseudomonadota > Gammaproteobacteria > Lysobacterales > Lysobacteraceae > Pseudoxanthomonas > Pseudoxanthomonas sp. GW2. The sequence goes on along the minus strand of NZ_ALIP01000080.1, from coordinate 29,928 downwards.
CCCCGGCCAAGCTGACCGGCCTGGCCATGGGCGGCTGGTTCCTGTCGATCGCCATCGGCAACAACCTGTCGGGCATCTTCGCCTCCAGCGTCAGCGGCGAGGGCGGCATGACCACCGCCTCGGCGCTGGCCGGCTACACCTTCGGCTTCTGGGCGCTGCTGGGCGCCGGCGTGCTGCTGTTCCTGGTCGCGCCGCTGATCCAGAAGCTGATGCACGGAGTGAAGTGAGATGAACGGCGCCCGCGGCGCGTTGCTGGCTTCGGCCCTGGCCCTGTGCGGATGCGGGGTTGATTCCCGGCACCCGGCCGGGCCGCCACAGCCGGTCGACACCACGCCGCAGCAGGCGCCGGCGCCGGACGCCCCCGAGCCGGTGGCCTCCGGCAACACCCCGGCGGCGGCGGACGTCGCCGCCCTGGCCGGGTTGCGGGCCGCGTTCGACCCGGCCCGCAACCCCGCCGACGACCTGGAAACCGCCCAGGTCGAGGCGCGCCGCGGCAACCGCCGCATCGTGCTGGAGTTCGGCGAGCCGGACTGCGCGCCCTGCGAGGCGCTGGCCGCCGGGATCGAAGGCGACGCGGCGCTTCGTTCGCGCCGCAATTCGGCGTTCGTGTGGGTGCGGGTGGACCGCCGCGCGCCGGGCAATGCCGGCTTTGTCGCGGCCTACCCGGAAGCGGCCGACGCGCCGGCGCCGTACCTGGTGGTACTGGACGCCGACGCACAGGTCCTGCATGCCGGCCCGGGCGCCGCGTTGCTGCGTGACGACGCCCGCGCCGACGTGGCGCGCATCCGGGAATTCCTCGAGACCTGGGCGCCCCCGGCGCCCTGATCCGGCCCCTGGCCGGCTCCTTCCCCGATTCCAGTCCCCTGCCGCCTGTTCCGCGTTCCCCCGCGGCGGCGTTCAGTGCCCTTCGCGCAGGGCGGTCAGGCCCGGGCCGGCGAGCTTGGTCAGCAGGCGGTCGAGCATCTGCCGTTCGTTCTCGTCCAGCGTGGCCACCAGGCGCGCCTCGGCTGCCAGCGCCATCGGCGCGATCTCGTCGTAGACCGTGTACCCCACCTCCGACAGCGACAGCACCGAGCGGCGGCGGTCGTCGCTGTGGATGTCGCGCTTGATCAGGCTGCGCTCGAGCAGGCGCGCGACCGCGCGGCTGACCGCGACCTTGTCCATCGCCGTGCGTTCGGCGACCTCGTTGGCCGACAGGTCGGGGAAGCGCCCGAGCACGGCCATCACGCGCCATTCGGTGATCGCCAGTCCGAAACGCTTCTGGTACATGTCGGCGATCGTCTGGCTGACCCGGTTGGACAGCACGCTGAGGCGGTAGGGCAGGAAACGCTCGAGTTCGAGCTGGGCGTGGCCGGATGCGTCCTTGGCGGGAACGGACCCGGTGGCGTCTTGGCTGGCAGTAGCAGTCATTGCGGCAGGGTACCTTGCATGTGGTTGCACACGTAACTATAAAGGGTCTAATCCCAGACCCCCGTTCCCCGGCGGGGAGCGATCAGGAAGCCATCATGAGCGTGCAACCGCAAGTCCTTTCGTCCGCCACCGGTCCCGCCGTGGGCATGTCGGTGACGACCTTCGAGAACCCGATGGGCATCGACGGCTTCGAATTCGTCGAGTTCGCCGCGCCCGCCGGCCAGGCCGGACATCTCCACGACTATTTCCGCAAGCTGGGCTTCGTGCGCGTGGCCCGCCACCGCACCCGCCCGATCACCACCTACCGCCAGGGCGACTGCACCTTCCTGGTGAACGAAGACCCGGATTCCTTCGCCGCGCGCTTCGCCGAGAAGCACGGCCCCAGCGCCTGCGGCTTCGCCATCCGGGTGAAGAAGCTGGCCGACTGGGTGCGCACCCAGGCACTGAAGAACGGCGCCGAGGCGTTCGCCGCCGAGGACGAGCTGAGCAAGGCGGTGGCCGCGCCGGTGATCAAGGGCATCGGCAACTGCATGCTGTACCTGGTCGACCGCTACGACGCCAAGGGCACGATCCACGACCCGGACTACGAGTACGAAGCCGGCGTGGAGCTGAAGCCGGCCGGCTTCGGCCTGACCTTCATCGACCACCTGACCCACAACCTCTACCCGGGCAACATGGCCAAGTGGGCGGACTACTACGAGCGGCTGTTCAACTTCCGCGAGATCCGCTACTTCGACATCAAGGGCGCCAAGACCGGCCTGTTCTCCAAGGCGATGACCGCGCCGGACGGCATGGTGCGCATCCCGCTCAACGAATCTGCCGACCCCAAGTCGCAGATCAACGAGTTCCTGGAGGCGTACCACGGCGAAGGCATCCAGCACATTGCCTGCTTCACCGAGGACATCTACGCCACGGTGGAGAAGATGCGCGAGGCCGGGATCGAGTTCCTCGACACCCCGGACACCTACTTCGAGGTGATCGACCAGCGCATCCCGGACCACGGCGAGGACGTGGAGCGGCTGCGCCGCAACCGCATCCTGATCGACGCCGATCCGGAGACCGGCAAGCGCAAGCTGCTGCAGATCTTCACCCAGAACGCGATCGGCCCGATCTTCTTCGAGATCATCCAGCGCAAGGGCAACGAGGGCTTCGGCGAGGGCAACTTCAAGGCCCTGTTCGAGAGCATCGAGCGCGACCAGATGCGCCGCGGGGTCCTCTGACAGCGTGACAGGGAAGCCCCTCCCCGGGACGGGGAGGGGCTCGCAAGGGCGAACGAGGATGAACGCTGTGACTGAACTGCAGTACATGACCGGCTTCGGCAACGAGTTCGCCAGCGAAGCCATTCCCGGGACCCTGCCGGAAGGGCAGAACTCGCCGCAGCGGGTGGCGCACGGGCTCTATGCCGAGCAGATCTCCGGCACCGCGTTCACCACGCCGCGCGCGCACAACCGGCGCAGCTGGCTGTACCGGATCCGCCCGGCGTCGATGCACGGCAGCTTCGCCCCGTTCGCGCAACCGCGCTTCCACAACGACTTCGGCAGCGGCCCGGTGACCCCGGAACAGCTGCGCTGGGACCCGCTGCCGCTGCCGGCGCAGCCCACCGACTTCATCGAAGGCCTGTACACCGTGGCCGGCAACGGCTCGCCGGCGGCGCAGGCGGGCGTGGGCGTGCACCTGTACGCCGCCGACCGCGACATGGCCGGGCGCTACTTCTACGACGCCGACGGCGAGCTGCTGCTGGTGCCGCAGCAGGGCCGGCTGCGCATCGCCACCGAGCTGGGCGTGGTCGAGGTCGAGCCGCAGCAGGTGGCACTGGTGCCGCGCGGCATCCGCTTCCGGGTGGAGCTGCCGGACGGCGCCTCGCGCGGCTACGTGCTGGAGAACTTCGGCGCCCCGCTGCGCCTGCCGGACCTGGGACCGATCGGTTCCAACGGCCTGGCCAGCCCGCGCGACTTCCAGGCGCCGGTGGCCGCGTACGAGGACCTCGAGGGCGATTTCGAGCTGGTGGCCAAGTTCCAGGGCCACCTGTGGCGCGCGCCGATCGACCACAGCCCGCTGGACGTGGTCGCCTGGCACGGCAACCACGTGCCGTGGCGCTACGACCTGCGCCGCTTCAACACCATCGGCTCGATCAGCTTCGACCACCCCGATCCGTCGATCTTCACCGTGCTGACCTCGCCCAGCGACACGCCCGGCACGGCCAACGTCGACTTCGTGATCTTCCCGCCGCGCTGGCTGGTGGCGCAGCACACCTTCCGCCCGCCCTGGTTCCACCGCAACGTGGCCAGCGAGTTCATGGGCCTGGTGCACGGCGCCTACGACGCCAAGGCGGAAGGGTTCGTGCCGGGCGGCTGTTCGCTGCACAACTGCATGAGCGGGCATGGTCCGGACGCGGCCACCTTCGAGAAGGCCTCGGCCGCCGACCTGTCGAAGCCGGACGTGATCACCGGAACCATGGCCTTCATGTTCGAGACCCGCGCCGTGCTGCGTCCGACCGCGCAGGCCATGGACGCGCCGCACCGCCAGCGCGAGTACCTGCAGTGCTGGGCCGGGCTGCGCAAGCATTTCCGCGCCCCGGCCTGAGCCGGGGCCCGGACCCGGGCCCGTCTACCGGCGCTTTCGCCCGGCCTTGACGGGCGCTGGCGCAGCCTCCGGCCATGCGGACGCGTCCCGGGGGAACCATGTCGTCGTCGACCAGGAAGATCGATGCCTGCCTGCTGATGCTGGCGCTGGCCCTGGCCTCGTGCACGCGTCCGCCGGACACGGCGGCGCAGGCGGAGGAGCCGGACTGGGAGCCGATGGCCCGGTCCGCGCAGGACGAGGGCCACGACGGTCCCGAGGGCGCCGACGTGCCGCCGGCCACCGTGCCGCATGCAGCCTCCGCGCTGGCGACGCTGGCCACAAGCTTCGAGGGCTTCGGCCCGGTGCGCTTTGGCGAGGGCGCCGAGTCCCTGCGCGAACTCTGGAAGGGCGGGCTGGAGGGCGATGCCGATCCGGCCGATCCGCAGGCCTGCTACTACCTGTTCCCGCGGCCACGCCCGCAGCACGGCCATGGCACGGCCTTCATGATCGAGCGCGGCCGCTTCGTGCGGGTGGACGTGGACCAGGCCGGCGCGGTGGCCCCCGGTGGTGGCCGCATCGGCATGGACGCGGAACAGATCCATGCCCTGTACCCGGGGCAGGTGGAGGAAACCCCGCACAAGTACGTCGAGGGCGGGCGCTACCTGCGGGTGGTGGCCGACGGCAGCCCGGCGGTGCTGGTGTTCGAGGTGGATGCCGACGGCCAGGTACGGTCCTGGCGCGTGGGCCTGCCACCGCAGGTGGACTACGTCGAGGGCTGCGGCTGAGCGTCGCCGCGCCCGGCGCGTGCAGGCCCGCGCGCATGGAACCGGCCCGATGCGGGGAGGACTGCGATGGTGGCGACACTGGGAGGATTCGCGCTGGGCCTGCTGCTGCTGGCGCTGGGCGGCGACTCGGCGGTCAAGGGCGTGTCCGGGCTGGGGCAACGACTGGGCCTGCGCCCGTTCGCGGCCGGGGTGCTGCTGCTGGCGTTCGCCACCTCGATCCCGGAACTGGCGGTCAACCTGCGTGCGGTCGCGATCGGGCAGGGCCACCTGGCGCTGGGCAATGCAGTCGGCAGTACCCTGGCCAACCTCGGCCTGACCCTGGGCCTGGCCGCGCTGGCGGCGCCGCTGCTGCTGCACGCGCGCCTGCTGCTGCCGCAGCTGGTGCTGCTGGTGGCGGCGGTGCTGGTGCTGGTGCTGCTGGGCCTGGACGGCTACGTCGGCCGCATCGACGGCCTGGTGCTGGTGGCCGCCTTCATCGTGGCGCTGGCCCATGTCCTGCGCCGCGCCGCCCGCGAGGCGCCGGAGGTGCAACAGGGCATCGCCGGCTACGCCGCCACCCGCACCGTGCCGTGGCTCAACCTGCTGCGCCTGGCCATCGCCATCCCGCTGCTGTGGTTCGGCGCGCGCTGGGTGGTGTCCGCCGGCCTGGACCTGGGCCGGGCCTGGGGCCTGACTCCGCTGCTGGCGGGCCTGCTGCCGGTGGCCATCGGCAGCACCTTGCCGGAAATCGCCGCGGCCATCGCCGCCGCGCGGCGCGGCCAGGGCGACATGGTCGCCGGGCATGTGTTTGGCTCCAGCCTGTGCAACCTGCTGCTGGTCGTCGGCGGCACCGCGGCGGTGCAGCCGCTGGCCCTGCCGGCCTCGTTCGTGCGCCTGGAGCTGCCGGCGCTGCTGGTCCTGGCCGCCCTGGCCTGGCCGATGCTGCGCGGCGACCGCCGGCTGTCGCGCGGCGAGGGCGGCGTCCTGGTGGCGGTGTTCGCTGCCTGGATCGTGCTGGAGCTGGCGCTGCTCTGAACCGCGCTCAGGCGTCCTCGCCGGGCCCGCGACCTTCGCCCACCGGTTCGCTGCCCGGTTGCGCCGGGCGTTCGGCCATATGCAGCGACAGCGCCGCCTTGGCCATCAGGTGCGCGCCGATCGGCGCGGTGATGAACAGGAACGCGGTGATCAGCAGTTCGCGCGGCTGCGGGTCGGTCTCGCCCAGCCAGTGGTAGCCGATCGAGGCGGCCAGCACGCAGCCCACGCCCAGGGTGCTGGCCTTGGTCGGCGCGTGCAGGCGCTTGAAGAATTCCGAGAACTTCACCAGGCCGATCGAGCCGACCAGGATGAAGAAGGCGCCGGCCGCCAGCAGGAGGACCAGCAGGATGGCGATGACCCAGCTCATTCGACGATGTCCCTGCGCAGCACGTACTTGCTCAGCACCACGGTGCTGACGAAGCCGAGCATGGCGATGATCAGCGCGGCCTCGAAGTAGATCGCGGTATTGAGGTGCATGCCCAGCAGGATCAGCTGGGCGATCGCGGCCACCGAGAGGGTGTCCAGGGCCAGGATGCGGTCGGGCACCGAGGGGCCGCGCAGCAGGCGGTACAGCGCCAGCAGCATGGCGAAGGCGGTCACGTGCATGGTGCCGACGATGGCCCAGCCGACCAGTGCCTGCGGGGTCACGGGAAGATCTCCATCAGCGGGGCCTCGTAGCGGGTCTTGATCTCATGGATCACGGCGTCCGCGTCCTTGAGGTTGAGCACGTGCACCAGCAGGTAGCGGCGGTCGTCCGACAGCGCGGCCGACACCGTGCCGGGGGTCAGGGTGATCATGCTGGTCAGCGCGGCGATGCCGTGGATGTTGCCGATGTCCAGCGGCACCCAGATGAAGCCGGGGGTGATCTCCTCCTCCGGGCCCAGCACCTGGCGGGCCACGGTGATGTTGGAGCGGACCACGTCCAGCGCCAGCACGCACAGCATCCGCGGGATCCCGCTGATCCGGCCGATGCGGGCGAACTCGCGGTCCAGGCGCGCGGCGAACGGCGGAATGACCAGCGCCAGCAGCAGTCCCATCAGTGCGTGGCCGACGCTGACCTCCGAGTTCATCAGCAGCCAGAACACGAACACCGTCGCCGCCAGCGGCAGCGACGGGACGATGCGGCGCAGCAGTGGCTTGCGTTCCCGGGTGCTCACGGGGTCCTCCCTTGCGGCAGCGTCGCCCGCACCTGCTCGACGTAGGCTTCCGGCGCCTGCAGCTGGGTGCCGGTGGCGCGGGTGTATTCCAGCATCGGCGAAGCGCCCAGGACCATGGCCACGCCGTAGGCGAGGAGGAGGACCGTGGCGGCCGTTTCCAGCGGACGGCTGGGCGCCTCGCGCATCTGCTCGCGCGGCACGTATCGCGCGACCTGTGCGTCGGTGGCGTCGGGCCAGAGCTCCTGGCGCCAGAACAGGCGGGTGCCGGCGCGCGCCAGCCCCACCAGCATCATGAAGCTGCTGCCCAGCACCAGCAGCCACACCCAGAACGTGCGCGGGCCTTCCGGCACCGCCTCCAGCATCACCAGCTTGCCGATGAAGCCCGACAGCGGCGGCAGGCCGGCCAGCGACACCGCAGCCACCAGGTACAGCGCGGCCGGCGCGGTGGAGCCGGGCAGGGCGGCGACCACGTCCTTGCGGTCGCTGGCCGCGCCGCGGCGGCGGCGCACCAGGTCGGCCAGCAGGAACAGGGCCGCGCCGGCGAAGGTGCTGTGCACCAGGTAGTAGAGGCCGGCGCCCACCGTGCCGGCGGTGTCTAGGGCGAAGGCGATGAACAGGGTCGCCGCCGAGGACAGCACCAGGTAGGCGGCCAGCGAGCGCAGCCGGCGCGCGGCCAGCACGCCCAGCGCCGCCAGCACCAGGGTGATCGCGCCCAGCACCAGCAGTGCCGGCCAGGCGAAGCCGGCCAGCGGCCCGGCCAGGCCGAACACCAGGGAGCCCACGCGCAGCACCGCGTACAGGCCGACCTTGGTCATCACCGCGAACAGCGCGGCCACCGCGGCCGGGGCGTGGGTATAGGTCTCCGGCAGCCACAGGTACATCGGCAGCAGCGCCGCCTTGGCACAGAACACCACCAGCAGCAGGCCGCCGGCGGCCTGGACCAGGGCGCGGTCCTGCGGCCCGACCTCGGCCACCCGCACCGCCAGTTCGGCCATGTTGAGCGTGCCCAGCAGGCCGTAGACCAGGCCCAGGGCGACCAGGAACAGGGTCGAGGCGGCGATGTTGAAGGACACGTAGTGCAGGCCGGCGCGCAGGCGCTCGCCGCGGCCGCCGCTGAGCATCAGCCCGTAGGAGGCGATCAGCAGGATCTCGAAGAACACGAACAGGTTGAACACGTCGCCGGTGAGGAAGGCGCCGTTGATGCCCATCATCTGGAACTGGAAGAAGGCATGGAAATGCGGCGCGCGGCGGTCCCAGCCGGCGCAGGCGTGCAGCAGGCAGCCGATGCCGAGCAGCGCCGCCACCAGCAGCATCAGTGCCGCCAGCCGGTCCACCATCAGGGCGATGCCCAGCCGCGCCGGCCAGTCGCCGACCAGGTATACGCCGACCTCGCCGCCGGCTGCACCCCGCACCAGCAGCACGGCGAGCACCAGCATCAGGCCCATCGAGGTCCAGGCCACGATCCGCTGCGGCGCCATGCCGAAGCGGCGGTGCTCGAACATCAGTGCCAGGGCGGCGGCCACCAGCGGCACCAGGATCGGCAGCAGCGGCAGGTGCGCGATCATGCGCGGCCCTCGCGGTCGGGCGAGGCCACCGCGCCCTGGGCGGGCACCGATTCATTGCCCGCCACCAGCTCGGCCGCGTGCGCGGCCAGGCGTGCCTCGTCGTGGCGCAACTGTTCGCGGCGCTGGAATTCCGCCTCGGCGCGGCTGCCGTCCACGTGGTCGCTGTGGTTGTCGGCGCGGCTGCGGATGGCCAGCACGATGATCACCGCGGTCATGGCGAAGGCGATCACGATCGCGGTCAGCACCAGGGCCTGGGGCAGGGGATCGGTGTAGTACGCCGGCTCGGCGGGCATGCCCTCGCGCAGCACCGGCGGCTTGTCCGTCACCAGGCGCCCGCTGGAGAAGATCAACAGGTTGGTGGCGTAGGACAGCAGGGTCAGCCCCAGGATCACGTCGAAGCTGCGCGCCCGCAGCAGCAGGTACACGCCCGCGGCGGTGAGGATGCCGATCGCGCTCGCCATCGCCAGTTCCATCAGCCCAGTTCTCCGGTACGGGTCGAACGCTGGCCCGGCTCGATCACGCCCAGCCGCGCCACCGTGGTGCGCGAGGGGCGGATGGTGCCGAGCATCGACAGGATGAGCATGGCGCCGCCGAACACCACCAGGTACACGCCGGTGTCGAAGCCCATGGCGCTGGCCAGTTCCAGGGTGCCGACCAGCGGCAGTTCCAGTTCCAGGTGGCCGCTGGTGAGGAACGGGACGCCGAACAGGAACGCAGCCGCGCCGCTGGCCGCCGCCACCACCAGGCCGATGCCGATGCAGCGGATGTAGTCGAAGCCGAAGCGCGACTCGACCGAGGCCGCGCCCTGGATCACGTACTGGATCAGCAGCGGCACCGCCAGCACCAGGCCGGCGATGAAGCCACCGCCGGGCGCGTTGTGTCCGCGCAGGAACAGGAATACCGAGACGGTGAGGGTCAGCGGGAACAGCAGCTGGGCCAGGTCGGCCGGCACCGGCAGCTTCACCGGGCCGCCGGACATGACCTTCTCCGGCGCCATCCGCGCGCGCCGCAGCAGGGCGTGCACGATCAGCGCGGCCACGCCGAACACGGTGATCTCGCCGAAGGTATCGAAGCCGCGGAAGTCGACCAGGATCACGTTGACCACGTTGCGGCCGTAGGCCTCCGGCAGCGAGCGTGCCAGCATCTCCACGCTGGCCGCGTCCGGGCTCGGGTCGCGGGTCATCATCGCGTACGCCAGCACCGCCACGCCCAGGCCGGCGGCGGCGGCCACCACGATGTCGCGGTAGCGCCGCGCCGGGCGCCGCTCCGGCGGCGAGCGCGGCGGCAGGTAGTGCAGGCCCAGCAGCAGCAGCGCCAGGCTGACCATCTCCACCAGCAGCTGGGTCAGGGCCAGGTCCGGGGCGGACAGGAACACGAAGGCCATGCTGACCATCAGGCCGATGCCGCCCACGACCAGCAGGGCCAGCAGGCGCTGCCGGTACAGGCGGATGGTCCACGCGGTGCAGGCCACCATCACCAGCCACAGGAACCAGCCCAGCAGCGGAATCGGCGAGGGCGCGCGCAGCACCGGCAGCGCGCCGCCACCGAGGGAATCGACGAACGGCGCCACCCCGGCGGCAAGCGCGGCCAGCACCAGCAGCAGCATGCTGCGCTGGACGCTGCCGTTGGCGATCCGGGTGGTGAAACGGTTGGCCAGGCCGTACAGGGCATCCATGTTCCAGCGGAACACGTTCCGGCCCAGCGAGCCGCGCACGATCGCGTGCAGGTCGAACAGGCGGCGCAGGCCGAAGTACAGGGCGATGCCGCCGACGATGCCGCACAGGCTCATCAGCAGCGGCACGTTCAGCCCGTGCCATACCGCCAGGCTGTAACCGGGCATGGCCGCGCCGAGGATGGCGCCGGCGCCGGCGTGCAGCACCGGGGCCACGGTGAAGGCCGGGAACACGCCCACCGCGATGCACAGCACCACCAGCACCTCGACCGGGATCTTCATCCAGCGCGGCGGCTCGTGCGGCTCGCGGTCCAGGGCGCGCGGCCCCTTGCCGAAGAAGGTCTCGTAGACGAAGCGCAGGCTGTAGGCCACGCCGAAGATGCCGTACAGCAGCGCGGCCACGGCGATGCCCAGGCGCATGTAGGCGTGGCCGCGGATCTCCAGCGCCTCGGTGAAGAACATCTCCTTGGACAGGAAGCCGTTGAGCAGCGGGATGCCGGCCATCGCCAGCGAGGCGATCACCGCCAGCGCGCTGGTCATGGGCATGGCCCGCCGCAGGTTGCCCAGGCGGCGGATGTCGCGGGTGCCGGTCTCGTGGTCGATGATGCCGGCGGCCATGAACAGCGAGGCCTTGAAGGTGGCGTGGTTGAGGATGTGGAACACGCCGGCGACCACCGCCATCGGCGTGGACAGGCCGAACAGCAGGGTGATCAGGCCCAGGTGGGAAATGGTCGAGTACGCCAGCAGGCCCTTGAGGTCGTGCTGGAAGATCGCGAACCAGGCGCCCAGCAACAGGGTCGCCGCACCGATGCCGCTGACCAGGTAGAAGAACAGGTCGCTGCCGGCCAGCGCCGGGTGCAGCCGCGCCAGCAGGAACACGCCGGCCTTCACCATGGTCGCCGAGTGCAGGTAGGCCGACACCGGGGTGGGCGCGGCCATCGCGTGCGGCAGCCAGAAGTGCACCGGGAACTGCGCGCTCTTGGTGAACACGCCGGCCAGCACCAGGCCCAGCGCCCAGGGGTAGAGCGCGCTGTCGCGGATCAGTTCGCCGGAGGCCAGCACCGCGTCCAGGTCGTAGCTGCCGACGATGCGGCCGATCAGCAGCACGCCGCCAAGCAGGGCCAGGCCGCCGCCGCCGGTGATGGCCAGGGCCATGCGCGCGCCTTCGCGCGCGTCCTGGCGGTGGGTCCAGAAGCCGATCAGCAGGAACGAGCTGATGCTGGTCAGTTCCCAGAACACCAGCAGCAGGAGCAGGTTGCCGGCCAGCACCACGCCCAGCATCGAGCCCATGAACAGCAGCAGGTAGCTGAAGAAGCGCACCGCGCTGTCGCGCGCGGAGAGGTAGTAGTGCGCGTACAGCACCACCAGCGCGCCGATCGCCAGCACCAGCCCGGCGAACATCCAGGCCAGCCCGTCCAGGCGCAGGTCGAAGTCCAGCCCGATCTGCGGGATCCAGGCGTGCTCGCCGCGCACGATCCAGCCCTGCAGCACCGAAGGAGTCAGCCAGCCCAGCACCGCCAGGCCCAGCAGCGGGGCCGCGCCGGCCACCCACGCGGCGGCGGCCCGCGAACGGGGGCGCAGCAGGGCCAGCAGCGCCGCTGCCAGGAAGGGCAGGGCGAGGAGGACTTCCAGGAACGGGATCATCCGTGCGGTCGTGGGGGCCGTCTTGGTGAACCCGGGAGTTTAGCAGCGGGCGGCGTGCTCTCCGCGTGCTGCGCCGCGGCAGCGCCTAGTAACGCCAGCCCAGCCGGCGGTAGCACTTGGCCATGACCCAGGCCGGGCCGATCAGCAGGTAGACCAGGTCGGTGAGGAAGCTGGGACGCCGGCCCTCGTAGTGGTGGCCGACGAACTGCGCGACCCAGGCGAACACGAATACCGCCGCGGCGGCGGCCAGCAGCACGCCCGGGCCCAGGCGCATCTCGATCAGCCGGCACACGCAGCCGCAGAAGAAGAACAGCGCCAGCATGCCCAGGCCCAGCCGCCGCGACAGGCGGTTGTAGAAAGACCAGGCGGCGAACATCGCCAGCGCCGCCCAGATCCCGGTGCGGGTCCAGGTGCCGAACACCGGCACGCACCAGACCAGGGCGACCACCGACCACAGGATGGCCGGCACCGCGACCACGTGGATGCGCTGGTTGAGCGGGTGGCGGTGGTCGGCCGAGTAGCTGGCGAAGTAGCGGTCGATCGCCCGCGTCGGCCCGGAATGCGGGGCTTGGCTCATGGGCTCACCTGCGGTGGGCGTGGCTGGCCCGCGAGCATAGCCATTTATGTGCCGCGCCTCCCGCCGCGTCGCGACACCGCCGGTAGAGTCCGGCCCGGCGCCGCGGCGCCGCGGCGCTGCGTCCGGGCCGGCGGCGCCTGCATCCGTTGGCAGGCGGCCGCATGTACGCACCCGCCCCGGGCCCGGAAAGCACGAGGCCCGCGGTTGCGGGCCTCGCGGGCGCGGTACTGGCTTCAGTCCACGCTGATGCCGGCCAGCTTCTGCAGCGCCTCGGCGTAACGGGCGCGGGTGCGCTCGATCACCTCGGCCGGCAGCTTCGGGCCCGGCGGGGTCTTGTCCCAGTCCAGGGTCTCCAGGTGGTCGCGCACGATCTGCTTGTCGTAGCTGGGCGGGCTGATGCCGACCTGGTACTCGTCCGCCGGCCAGTAGCGCGAGGAATCCGGGGTCAGCATCTCGTCCATGATGTACAGCCGGCCGTCGGCGTCGGTGCCGAACTCGAACTTGGTGTCGGCCAGCAGGATGCCGCGCTCGGCCGCGTAGGCGGCGGCGAACTTGTAGATGCGCAGGGTGGCGTCGCGCACGCGCTCGGCCAGGTCGGCGCCGACCGCGCGCACCATGGCATCGAAGTCGATGTTCTCGTCGTGGTCGCCGACGGCGGCCTTGGTCGAGGGGGTGAAGATCGGCTCGGGCAGCTGCTCGGCCTGGCGCAGGCCCGGGGGCAGGGCGATGCCGCTGACTTTGCCGGTGCGCTGGTAGTCCTTCCAGCCGCTGCCGATCAGGTAGCCGCGGGCGATGGCCTCCACCGGCACCGGCTTGAGCTTGCGGGTCACCACCGCGCGCCGGGCGTACAGCGCCGGGTCCACGCCCTCGGGCAGGACCGCGGCCACGTCGATGCCGGTGAGGTGGTTGGGCATCAGGTGGGCGGTCTTGGCGAACCAGAAGTTGGAGATCTGGCAAAGCATCTCGCCCTTGCCCGGGATCGGGTCGGGCAGGACCACGTCGAACGCCGACAGGCGGTCGGTCGCCACCATCAGCAGGTAGCCGTCGGGCGAGACGGCGCCGGGGCCGGCGGCAGCCAGGGCTGCGTCGGGAATGCGTTCGCGGGGCAGGTCGAACACGTCGCGCACCTTGCCGCGGTGGCGCAGCGGCAGGCCGGGGAGGTCGGACTGGAGCAGGGTCGTGGACAACGCAGTCTCCGGGCAGTGCTCAGGTTGACAGGGGCCGCCGCGAACGGTACCCGGCCGGCGGCGGGTCGCACAGTGTACGGCGAGCCGGGGCGGCTGTGCCGTACAATCGCATGCTCCCCAACGTGGACCCCTCCGGGGCGCGCCGCCGCATGAATCGCTGGTACGGAAAACTGCTGGGGCTGGTGGCCGGGGCCCTGCTGTTCCGGCCCAATCCGCTGTTCGGCGCGGTCATCGGCCTGCTGGTCGGCCATGCCTTCGATACCGACTGGTTCGCCCTGCGCCGGCACGGCAACCCCTACGCCGAGCTGGGGCTGGAGCCGGATGCCAGCGACGCCGAGGTCGACCAGGCCTACCGCCGGCTGATGTCCCAGTACCACCCCGACCGCGTCGCCGGGGCCGCGCCGGAGCTGCGCGCCCAGGCCGAGGAGCGCGCCCGCGCCATCAACGCCGCCTACGACCGCATCCGCGCCCTGCGCAAGCGCCGCTGAGCGCCCGGGGCCCCGTCCGCCTTCATCCGCGAGCCGACCATGCAGCCCACCGTCATCGCCCCGTCCATCCTCTCGGCCGATTTCGCCCGCCTGGGCGAGGAGGTCGACAACGTCCTGGCCGCCGGCGCCGACTGGGTGCACTTCGACGTGATGGACAACCATTACGTGCCCAACCTGACGATCGGTCCGATGGTCTGCCGGGCGCTGCGCAAGCACGGGGTGCAGGCCTTCATCGACGTGCACCTGATGGTCGAGCCGGTGGACCGCATCGTCCCGGACTTCGCCGCCGCCGGCGCCAACCTCATCAGCTTCCACCCCGAGGCCAGTCGCCACGTCCACCGCACCATCCAGCTGATCAGGTCGCACGGCTGCCAGGCCGGCCTGGTGCTCAACCCCGCCACCCCGGTGGAGGTGCTGGACTGGGTGCTGGAGGACCTGGACCTGGTGATGCTGATGTCGGTCAACCCGGGCTTCGGCGGCCAGGCCTTCATTCCCTCCAGCCTGGACAAGCTGCGCGCGGTGCGGGCGATGATCGACAAGACCGGCAAGCCGATCCGGCTGGAGATCGACGGCGGGGTCAAGGCCGACAACATCGGCCAGATCGCCGCCGCCGGCGCCGATACCTTCGTCGCCGGCTCGGCGATCTTCGCCGAGCCGCGTACCCGCGCGCACTACGCCGAGGTGATCGGGCGGATGAAGGCCGCGGTGGAGTCCGCGCGCGGCTGAGCCAGGCAGCCGGCCACGCCCTGCCGGCGCCGCCGGCCCGGTTGGGGGTCCATCCCCGCCTGGCCTCCTGCACGGCCGAGCGTGCCCTGCACGCATGACCGGGGCATGACGGCCGCGGCTTCACGCCCGGCGGCGCGCGGTGTTGCTAGCGTGCGCACCTCTCCCACGGGTGTCCGCATGCCTGCAGCCGATCCGCATCCCCCCGCGTTGTGGCTGGTCCTCAACGGCAAGGCCGCCGGCGAGGACGCCGTGCGCGAGGCCGTGGCCGCGCTGCGCGGGCAGGGGCACGCGGTTGCCGTGCGGGTGACCTGGGAGGACGGCGACGCCGCCCGCTACGTGGCCGAGGCGCTGGAGGCCGGCGCCGCCACCCTCGTCGCCGGCGGCGGCGACGGCACCCTCAGCGAGGTCGCGCAGGCGCTGGCCGAACAGGACGCCGGTGCCGATGCCCTGCCGGCGCTGGCGCTGCTGCCGCTGGGCACGGCCAACGACTTCGCCAGCGCAGCCGGCATCCCCGCTGAGGCCGATGCCGCGCTTGACCTGGCCCTGCAGGCACCGGCGGCGAACGTGGACCTGCTCCGGATCGAGGCCGATGGCCGCCGCCACTGGTGCGCCAACCTGGCCAGCGGCGGCTTCGGCACCGAGGTGACGGTGGAAACCGACGAGGGCCTCAAGAGCCTGCTCGGCGGACTGGCCTACCTGGTGACCGGGATCGCGAAGCTGGGCCGGATCGAACCGGTGGAAGTACGCGTGCGCGGCCCGCGGTTCGCCTGGGAGGGCGGGCTGATCGCGCTGGGGCTGGGCAATGGCCGCCAGGCCGGCGGCGGGCGCGAGCTGTGCCCGGAGGCGCGGATCGACGACGGCCTGCTGGAGCTGACCGTGATCCCCGAGCTGTCCGGCGAGCTGGCCTCCACCCTCGGTACCCTGGTCAGGGACGGCCAGCGTGCCGCGCTGGAACGGATCGCGGTGCGCACGCGCCTGCCCTGGGTGGAGCTGGAAGGGCTGGCCGGGCCGTTCACCCTCAACCTCGACGGCGAACCGCTGCAGGCGCGCCGCTTCCGCGTCGAATGCGTGCCCGGGCGCCTGCGCATGCGCCTGCCGCCCGGCAGCCCGTTGCTCTCGCAACCTTCCTGAGCCACGCGCAGGCGCTGCGCGCGCGCGCCGATGCGGGTAAAGTGGGCGGCATGTTCGGCCAGACGATCAGGCTCCACCGCTCCTCCGCGCGCCAGGCTTGGCGATGGCGGCCCCATGCCGTCGTTTGCCATGCCCCGTATTGCCGGAAGGAAGCCTGCCTTGATCACGTCCGAACAGTTCCAGCGCCACGCCGCTGAAGCCCGCTACACCCGCGTTCCCGTCGTCCGCGAGGTCCTGTCCGACCTCGATACCCCGCTTTCTGTCTACCTGAAGCTGGCCGACGCGCCGCATACCTATCTCTTCGAATCGGTCGAGGGCGGCGAACGCTTCGGCCGCTATTCGATCATCGGCCTGCCGGCGCGCCGCACCGTCAGCTTCCGCGGGCACGCCATGGAAGTGCGCGAGGACGGGAAGGTGGTGGACAGCCGCCAGGTCGAGGACCCGTTCGCCGAGGTCGAGGCCCTGCGCACCTCGTACTCGGTGCCGCAGCTGGAAGGCCTGCCGGGGTTCACCGGCGGCCTGGTCGGCTGGTTCGGCTTCGAGTGCATCGGCTACATCGAGCCGCGCCTGGCCGGCGCGGTGGCGCGCGACGAGATCGGCACTCCGGACATCTACCTGATGCTGTCCGAGGAACTGGCGGTGTTCGACAACCTCAAGGGCCGCCTGTACCTGATCGTGCATGCCGACCCGCGCCAGCCCGGCGCCTGGGACGCCGCGCAGGCACGCCTGGACGCCCTGGTCGCCAAGCTGCGCCAGCCCGGCCACTACCCGGCGCCGCTGCGCCGCGACGTGCTGGACGAGAGCCATTTCGTCTCCGGCTTCACCCGCGAAGGCTTCATCGAGGCGGTGGAGAAGTCCAAGGAATACATCCGCGCCGGCGACGTGTTCCAGGTGGTGCTGAGCCAGCGCCTGAGCGTGCCGTTCAACGCCCGTCCGGTGGACGTGTACCGCGCCCTGCGCGCGCTCAACCCCTCGCCGTACATGTACTTCCTCGACACTGGCGAGGTACAGGTGGTCGGCTCCTCGCCGGAGATCCTGGTGCGGCTGCAGGGCGGCCAGGTCACCGTGCGCCCGATCGCCGGTACCCGCCCGCGCGGGCGCACGCCGGAGGAGGACCTGGCCCTGGAACAGGAGCTGCTGGCCGATCCCAAGGAGCGCGCCGAGCACGTGATGCTGATCGACCTGGGCCGCAACGACGTCGGCCGGGTGTCGGAGCCGGGCAGCGTCGAGGTCGGCGAGCGCTTCGTGATCGAGCGCTACAGCCACGTCATGCACATCGTCAGCGAGGTCACCGGCCGGCTGCTGCCGGGCCTGAGCTACGCGGACGTGCTGCGCGCCACCTTCCCGGCCGGCACCGTGTCCGGCGCGCCCAAGATCCGCGCGCTGGAAGTGATCCGCGAACTGGAGCCGATCAAGCGCAACGTCTACGCCGGCAGCATCGGCTACATCGGCTGGCACGGCGACGCCGACACCGCCATCGCCATCCGCACCGCGGTGATCAAGGACGGCCGCCTGCACGTCCAGGCCGGCGCCGGCATCGTCTACGACTCCGACCCGCAGAAGGAGTGGGACGAGACCATGAACAAGGGCCGCGCGCTGTTCCGCGCCGTGGCCCAGGCCGCGCAGGGACTGTGAGGGAACCACCATGCTGTTGATGATCGACAACTACGACAGCTTCACCTTCAACCTCGTGCAGTACCTGCAGGCGCTGGGGGCGGAGGTGGAGGTGGTGCGCAACGACGCCATGAGCGTCGACCAGATCCGGAAGCTGGCGCCGGAGCGCATCGTGATCTCGCCCGGTCCGTGCACGCCCAACGAGGCGGGCGTGTCGCTGGAGGTGATCGAAGAGCTGGGCGCGACCACCCCGATCCTGGGCGTGTGCCTGGGCCACCAGAGCATCGGCCAGGCTTACGGCGGCAAGGTGGTGCGCGCCGGCAACATCATGCACGGCAAGACCTCGCCGATCCGGCACCAGGGCAAGGGCGTGTTCGCCGGCCTGCCGGACGGCTACGAGGCCACCCGCTACCACTCGCTGGTGGTGGAGAAGGATTCGCTGCCGGACTGCCTGGAGATCACCGCCTGGACCGAGAACCCGGACGGTTCGATGGAGGAGATCATGGGCCTGCGCCACCGCGAGCATCCGGTGGAGGGCGTGCAGTTCCACCCCGAGTCGATCCTGACCCAGCACGGCCACGCCCTGCTGCGCAACTTCCTCCAGCGCTAGAGGCGCCTCAGCGGTACACCACCCGGCGCAGCAGGAAGAAGGTCACCACCGCCAGGCCGCCCTCGACCACCGGCTTGGCCATCCACGCCCAGCGCAGGCCCAGCTGCTGCTCGACCGTGTTGACCAGCAGGGTGCTGGCGATGGTCATGGTGATCCACAGCAGGCCGAAGCGGCCGAAGCGGCGCCAGCCCAGGCGCGCGCCGTCGCCGCCGGCGAAGGTGTAGCGGCCGTTGAGCCAGAAGCCGAGCATGGCGCCGGTGGTGCGGCCCAGCAGGTTGGCCGGCACCGCATGCAGGCCCAGCGCGGTGGCGGCCACGAACACCGCCCAGTCGACCACCAGTTGCAGCAGTCCGAAGGCGATGTACTGGCTGCCCTGGCGCAGGAGGAGCGTTCGCACGGCGGATCCGGAGGCTGGAGACGGGGCGAAGTCTAAACCGGCGCCCTGCGCGGATCGTGAACCGTGGGGTCGCCGCGCCGCGGAGGGATAGAATCATGGCCCTTTCCGCACAGTAGACGCCGCTCCATGACCCAGCCCCTGCACGTGGTGATCCTCGCCGCCGGCGAGGGCAAGCGCATGAAATCGGCCCTGCCCAAGGTGCTGCAGCCGGTAGGCGGGCGGCCGATGCTGGCGCACGTGATCGACACCGCGCGCCGGCTGCAGCCGGCCGGCATCCACGTGGTCTACGGGCACGGCGGCGACGCGGTGCGCGCGGCCTTCGCCGGCCAGGACGACCTGGCCTGGGCCGAGCAGGCCCGCCAGCTGGGCACGGGCCACGCCGTGCAGCAGGCCATGCCCGGCATCCCCGAGCTGGCCGACGTGCTGGTGCTGTACGGCGACGTGCCGCTGACCTCGGCCGACACCCTGCGCCGCCTGCTGCAGGCCGACGGCCTGCTGCGCGTGCTGGTGGCCGAGCCGGCCGACCCGACCGGCTACGGCCGCATCGTGCGCGACCCGCAGGGGCGGGTGGCGAAGATCGTCGAGCACCGCGACGCCAGCGACGAGGAGCGCCGCATCGGCATCGTCAACACCGGCATCATCGCCGCCGAGTCCGACGCGCTGAAGCGCTGGCTGGCGCGGCTGTCCAACGAGAACGCGCAGGGCGAGTACTACCTCACCGACGTGTTCGCCATGGCCGCGGCCGAGTACAACCCGGCGGAGATCGTGCTGGTCGAGGATCCGATCGAGGCCGAGGGCGCCAACGACCCCTGGCAGCTGGCGCAGCTGGAGCGCGCCTACCAGCTGCGGCGCGCGCGCGAACTTTGCCTGGCCGGCGCGCGCCTGCTGGACCCGGCGCGGGTCGAGCAGCGCGGCACGGTGAAGGTGGGGCGCGACGTGGAGATCGACGTCGACGTGGTGCTGGAGGGCGAGGTCGAGCTGGGCGACGGCGTGCGCATCGGCCCGTTCGTGCGCCTGAAGGACGTGCGCCTGGGCCCGGGCACCGAGGTGCTGGCGCACTGCGACCTGGAAGGCGTGGTCACCGAGGGCGCCGTGCACATCGGCCCGTTCGCGCGCCTGCGCCCGGGCACGGTGCTGGCCGACGGCGTGCGCATCGGCAACTTCGTGGAGACCAAGAAGGTGGTGCTGGGCGTGGGCAGCAAGGCCAACCACCTCACCTACCTGGGCGACACCACGGTGGGCGCGGGGGTGAACATCGGCGCCGGCACCATCACCTGCAACTACGACGGGGTGAACAAGTCGGCCACGGTGATCGGCGACGGCGCCTTCATCGGCTCCAATTCGGCCCTGGTGGCGCCGGTGGAGATCGGCGCCGGCGCGACGATCGGCGCCGGTTCGGTGATCACCCGCAACGCCCCGGCCGACGCCCTGACCGTCTCGCGCGCGCGCCAGACCACGGTCGAAGGCTGGAAGCGCCCGGTGAAGAAGCCGAAGGCGTAGAGGATCGCGCTTCAAGGTGGCCGGGCCGTGGCGACGGCCCGGGCCTCGCCACGGTCCAGGGGCGCGGCGGCACGGCCGGAAGCCGCATCCGGGGCCGCGCCCTCACTGCTCCGGCAACATCACCGCCACGCACAGGCCGCCGTCGGCGCGGTTCTGCAGCGACAGGCGGCCGCCGTGGGCCTCGACGATCTCGCGGCACAGGGCCAGGCCCAGGCCGGTGCCGTTGCGCTTGGTGGAATAGAATGGCAGCAGCGCGTTCTGCAGCACCGCCTCGTTCATGCCCGGGCCGCGGTCCAGCACTTCCAGCCGGGTCCAGCCCGGCAACCGGCGCAGGCGCACCTGGACCTGGGTGTTGCCGGCTTCCTCGTCGGCCTCGTGCGCGTTCTTCAGCAGGTTGAGCAGGGCCTGCTCCATCTGCGCCGGATCCACCCGCGCGCGCAGGTCGGCCGCCTCGCCATCCAGCTCGAAACCGATCTGGCGCTGCAGCCGCGCCAGGAAGTCCTCCCAGTCCACCGCCTGCAGCTGCGGTTGCGGCAGCTTGGCGAAGCGTGCGTAGCCGCGGATGAAGCCTTCCAGGTGGCGGGCACGGTCCTCGACCGTGGCGAACACCTCGCCCAGGCGCTCGTACTTCCCGCGCCGGACCAGTTCGGCGCCGGAGTGGGCGAGCGAGGCGATCGGCGCCAGCGAGTTGTTGAGCTCGTGGCTGATCACCCGGATCACCTTCTTCCAGGTCTGCACTTCCTGGCGGCGCAGTTCGGGGGTGAGCAGGCGCAGCAGCAGCAGTTCGTGGTGGCGGCCATTGAGGGTGAAGCGGCGGCGCGAGAGGTGGTAGACCTCTTCCCCGGCGTCGTCCTCCGCGCCTTCCGGGCTGACCCCGAACAGGCTGTCGCCGCCGCGCGCCACCGCCTCGCGCAGCTCCGCCGGCAGCCCCTCGAGCACGCTCTCCAGGCGCTGTCCTTCCAGCTTGCGGCCGTCGTTGAGCAGCTTGCGCGCGGCCAGGTTGGCGTAGACCACCCGGGCCACGCCGTCGCCGCCGTCGGCCCACAGCAGCATCGCCACTGGGGTGTTCTGGACCATGGTGTCCAGCAGCAGTTCGCGCTGCACCAGGTCCTGGCGCTGGCGGCGCAGGACCTCGCCCAGCTCGCGGTGGGCACGCACCAGGTTGCCGACCTCGTCGCGGCTGCTCCAGTGCACGCCGAAGTTGAACTCGCCGTCGCGGTAGGTGTTGACGCTGCCGGACAGGGCGCGGAACAGCGCCCGCAGCGGGGACAGGGCGCGGTAAAGGCTCAGCCACATCAGCCCCAGCAGCACGACCACCGACACGCTGGCCAGGACCCAGCCGTGGTCGATCCAGTAGGCCGCGGTCCAGGGCAGGGCGGCGGCCAGCGCCAGCACCGGCAGCAGGCGCAGGAACAGGTGCAGGGTGAGGGTGCGGCGGACCATCCGGATCAGGAACTCTTTAGTCCATGGCGCTCCATGCGCCGGTACAGCGCCTGGCGGCTCATGCCCAGTTCCGCGGCGGCCTGGGCGATCACCCCGCCGGCACGCTGCAGGGCGGCCTCGATCTGCTCGCGTTCCGGCTCGCGCGCCGGGCCCGGGCGGGTGGCCTGCGCGCGTGGCAGGGCCAGGTCGTCCGGCTCGATCCGCGGGCCGGTCGCCAGCAGCTGCGCGCGCTGGATCACGTTGCGCAGCTCGCGCACGTTGCCCGGCCAGGAATGGCGCTGCAGCGCCGCGACCGCCGCCGGCGACAGCGGCTTGCCGCCGGCGCCGAAGTGCTCGGCCAGCGGCAGCACGTCGCCGGGACGCTCGCCCAGCGGCGGCATCGACAGCTCGATGGTGTTGAGCCGGTAGTACAGGTCTTCGCGGAACCCGCCCTCGCGGATCATCGCCGGCAGGTCGGCATTGGTCGCGCTGACCACGCGTACCCGCACCTGGCGTTCGCGGTTGGAGCCGAGCCGCGCGAAGCGGCCGGTCTCCAGCACCCGCAGCAGCTTCATCTGCCCGGCGGCCGGCAGGTTGCCGATCTCGTCCAGGAACAGGGTGCCGCCGTCGGCGGCCTCGAACTTGCCCTCGCGCGCCTTGTTGGCGCCGGTGTAGGCCCCGGCCTCGGCGCCGAACAGCTCGGCCTCGATCAGGTCGGCCGGCAGCGCACCGCAGTTGACGGTCAAGAACGGGCCGTCGCGCACCGCGGAGTTGGCCTGGATGATCTCGGCGATCTTCTCCTTGCCGCTGCCGTTGGGGCCGGTGATCAGCACCGGCAGGTCCGAGCGCGCCACCTGGCAGGCCAGGGCCACCACGCGCTCGCTGGCCGGGTCGGCGAACACCGCCCCGCGCAGGTCGTAGCGGCGGGCCAGGTCCTCGCGCCGGCGGCGCTCGCCGCGGCGGCGCTGGTCCAGCTCGCGGCGGGCCTCGGACAGTTCCAGCAGGTTGTTGACCGTGGCCAGCAGCTTGGCGTCCTGCCAGGGTTTGGCCAGGTAGTCGGCGGCACCGGCCTTGACCAGCTCCACCGCGCTCTCCAGGTGGGTCCAGGCGGTCAGCAGGATCACCGGCAGGTCCGGGTGCCGCTCGCGGATGGCCGCGAACAGCGCCCGGCCCTCGTCGCCGGAGGTGGTATCTGCGGTGAAGTTCATGTCCTGGATCACCAGGTCCACCGGCTCGCGCTCCAGCAGCGCCAGTCCCTCCTCCGGGCCGATGGCGTGCACGGTGGCGATGTCGTGCAGGGAGAACAGCACTTCCAGCGCGGTGGCGACCGCGGGGTTGTCGTCGATGACCAGGATGGCGGACATGGAGGAGGGCGGGAGGGAAAGCGCCGATCGTAGCGCCCGCCGGAGGCCCCGGTGGAGGGCCGCCGGTCGGGAATCAGACGCTGCGGGTGGCGGTGGCCGGCGGGATCGAGGCCGCGCGCTTCGCCGGCGCGTACACCGCCAGCTGGCCCAGGCCCCAAAGCAGCAGCGCGCCCACCGGCAGGTAGTACAGCGGCAGCCGCGCCAGGTCGTACTTGCCCATCAGCACCTGGTTGATCGCGAACGCCAGCAGCATGCCCAGGGCGATGCCGATGCTGGCCAGCAGGAAGTTCTCGGTCTGGAAGTAGCGCAGCACCTGGCCGCGGGTGGCGCCAAGCGCGCGGCGGATGCCGATCTGCTTGGTGCGCTGCTGCACCCAGAAGCTGGCCAGGCCGATGATGCCCAGCGCGGTGATCAGCAGCAGGGCCACGCACACCGTGCCCAGCAGCCAGGCCATCGAGCGCGGGCCGCTGTGGAAGTCGCGGCGCATCTCCTCCAGGGTGCGGCTGTTCTCCTCCAGCAGGATGCGGTCGTTGCCGCCGTCGCGCAGGACCTTCTTGGCCGCCTCCAGCACCTCGGCGCGGCGCTCGGGCGAGGTGCGCACCAGGTAGTTGCCGGCGAGGTTGTAGTGCGGGCGCAGCGGGAAGACGATCGAGTACTCGCGGCCGGTGGGGCCGCCCATGGTGTTGGGCCGCACCAGGTGCTCGAGCACGCCGATCACGCGGGTCGGGGATTCGGACCAGGAATAGAACTCCTTGCCGATCGGGTCCTGGCCCGGGAACAGGCGCTCGGCCAGGGCGCGGGTGATGATCGCGACCGGGACGGTGTCGTCGACGGCGCCGCGGTCCAGCAGGTCCACCGCCTCGCGGTACTCGTCGGCGTTGAAGTCGCGGCCGGCCACGAGCTTCAGGCCCAGGGTCTCCATGAACTGGTCCTCGGCCAGATAGGTGGTGGCGTTGAGCATCGGCCGCTGGTCTTCCCGCTTCAGGCGCACGCCGCTGTTCCAGGACGACCAGCCGTAGGGCACCTGGTTGATCACCGTGGCGTCCTTGACCCCGGGGATGGCGCGCAGCGCGGCCAGGTCGGTGCGGGTACGGGCCTGCTGGGAGGGGTCGTCGCCGATGCTGACGATCTGCAGCCGCACCAGCTCGTCCTCGGCCAGGCCGCTGACCTCGAACACCTGGCGGATGCGGTCGTTGATCATGAACAGCGAGTTGCAGATGATCGCGCAGGTCAGGGCGATCTCCACCACGATCAGCGCGGCGGCGGTCTTGTGCCGGCGCAGGGTGGACAGGATGGGACGGATTTCCATGGTCTGTCTCCGGGGAGGCCGCGCGGTCTCCCGTCGTGGAAGTGGGGGTTACTGGGACTTGAGCTGGATCGCCGGGGCGACCTGCATCGCGCGCCAGGCGGGCACCACGCCGGCCAGCACGCTGGAGGCGACCGCCAGCACGAAGGTGAGCAGCAGCATCCAGCCGTCCAGGTGGGCGAGGTTGGCGTAGCTGGCCGGCTGCTGGCGCACGCCCCACAGCCCAAGCATGGCCAGGCCCAGGCCCAGCACGCCGCCGAACAGGCCCACGGTGCCGGCCTCGACCAGGCACTGGGCGAAGATCGCCCCGCGCGAGGCGCCCAGGGCGCGGCGCACGCCGATCTCGCTGCCGCGCCGCAGGAACTTGGCCAGGAGCAGGCCGATGGTGTTGACCAGGCACACCAGCAGGAAGCCGAAGCCCAGCCACAGCTGCATCACCACGTCCTGCGGCACGACCCGGTTGTACTCCAGCAGCTCCATCACGTTGCGCAGGCGCACGTTGGTCGGCCGCTCGAAGCGCCCGGCCGCGCGCTGCTGGTCGGAGTAATTGACCAGGTAGTCGCGGTAGGCGGCGGCCTGCGCCGGGGACTCCAGCTCCACCCAGTACTGCATCCAGGCGCAGGGGGCGTTGGGGCCGGTGGAGTCGCCGCCGGTGTCGCCCCAGCAGTCGATGTTGCCCTGGCGGTCCAGGTTGAGGTCGCGCGAGGTGGAGAAGGGCAGGAACACGCCCTCGGTCTCGGCGAAGCGGTCGTTGGTCAGGTCGTAGAAGCGCGGGGTCGGGCGCCACTGGTCGACCACGCCGACCACGGTGAACTCGGTGCGGTCCAGCAGCACCCGCTGGCCGACGCTGTTGCCGCCGCCGAACAGGCGCTCGTTGGTCTCCTTGCCCAGCACCACCACGCGCGCGCGGGCGTCGTCGTCGCCGCTGCTCCAGCCGCTGCCGTACAGCATCGGCACCTCGAACATCGGGAAGAAGTCGGCGCTGGCGAAGCGCGCGGCGCTGGTGAACGGCGCCTGGCCGCTGCGCTCGGGCGTGATCTTGACGAAGCCGCCGGTGGTCAGCGCCTGGCGCGGCGCGCGCTTCTCCCGCAGCAGGGCTTCGGCGTCGTAGCGGGTCAGCTGGTCGTTGGGCTCCTCGCCGGGGGTGTAGCCGTCGCGGCTGGCCGCGTCCAGCTGCACGTAGAACAGCCGGTCGCTCTTGGACGGGATCGGGTCGCCGGACAGCACCCGGAACACGGTCAGGGTGGTCATGCACGCGCCGATGCCCAGGGCGACCGCCAGCACCATCAGCGCGGTCAGCGCCCGGTCGCGGCGGAAGCTGCGCAGGGCCAGGTTGAAGTAGTAGGCGAACATGGCGGTCTCCTCAGGCGACCGCGGCGCGGTGCAGCCGGCCCTGGGCGGGTTCCAGCGACAGGTCGGTGGCCACGCCGTCGACGATGTGCACGTTGCGCTGGGCGCGCGCGGCCAGCTCCGGGTCGTGGGTCACCATCACGATGGTGGTGCCTTCGGCGTTGATCTGCTCCAGCAGCTCCATCACCCCGCGCGCCATCTGCGAGTCCAGGTTGCCGGTCGGCTCGTCGGCCAGCAGCAGGCGCGGCTCGCCGGCCAGGGCGCGGGCGATGGCCACGCGCTGCTGCTGGCCGCCGGACAGCTCCGAGGGGTAGTGGTGCATGCGCGAGGCCAGGCCCACCTGCGACAGCGCCTTCTCGATCCGCTGCCTGCGCTCGGCCGCCGGCAGCCCGCGGTAGCGCAGCGGCACGTCGACGTTGTCGAACAGGTTGAGGTCCGGGATCAGGTTGAAGCCCTGGAAGATGAAGCCGATCTTGCGGTTGCGCAGGCGGCTGCGGGCGTCGTCGGACAGGCCGCGGACGTTCTCGCCGTCCAGCAGGTAGTCGCCGGAGTCGAAGGTCTCCAGCAGCCCGGCGATGTTGAGGAAGGTGGTCTTTCCGGATCCGGAGGGGCCGGTGACCGCGACGAACTCGCCCTCGCGCACGTGCAGGTCGAGCGAGCGCAGGGCATGGGTTTCGACCATCGCGGTGCGGTAGACCTTGGAGACCTGGCGCATTTCCAGCATGGCGTTGTCCTCGTGACTGGTGACTGGTGACTGGTGATTGGTGATTGGTGGTTCGACTGGTGATTCGATTGGTGGCCCGGGTTGGCTGGTGACCGGGTTGCGCCATTGCCTGCGCCCCTTCGAATCACCCGTCACCAATGACGGATCACCGGCCATCAACGGATGGCTACTTTCTCGGCATCGCCGAACTGGTCGGCGCCGGAGACCACGATGCGGTCGCCTTCCCTGGCGCCGGAGACGATCTCCACGTAGCCCAGGCTGCTGACGCCGGTCTGCACCGGGCGGCGTTCGGCGCTGCGGCCGTTGACCACCCAGGCGTAGCCGCCGCCGCCCTGCTCCAGGAACGGGCCGCGCTCGACCATCAGCACGTCCTCGCGGGTGTCCAGCACGATCCGCACCGACAGGCGCTGGTTCTGGCGCAGGCCCGGCGGCTGCTGGCCCTCGTCGAAGCGCAGGCGCGCGGTGACCTCGCCGTTGACCACCTCCGGCGACACCGCCGAAACCTTGGCCGGCCACGGCTTGCCCTGGCTGGTGACCTGCGCCGGCACGCCGATGCCCAGGTCGCGGGCGAAGCTCTCCGGCACCCGGATCTCGACCTCGAACTCGCTCAGGTCCACCACGCTCAGGATCGGCGCGTTGATCGCCACGTTGGTGCCCTGCGCGACCTGCACCTGGCCGACCTGGCCGTCGAACGGGGCGCGCACGGTCAGCAGCTCGACCTGGCGCTGCAGCTCGGCCACCACCGCCTTCTGGCGGTCGGCCAGCAGGCGCTTGTTGCGTGCGTCCAGGGCCGCGGCCTGTTCCTGCAGGCGGGCGTCGCTGCGCGCCGCCTCCAGGCCGATGCGCGCCTTTTCCAGCTCGTCCTGCGCGCGGGCCAGCTCGTTGTTGGACACCGCACCGCCGGCATGGGCGCGCTCGTAGCGCTCCAGGTCGCGCTGGGCGGCGACATGGTCGATCTGCGCCTGGTCGCGCGCCTTGCTCGCGTTGAGGCTGGCGATGCGCGCGTCCAGCTGGGCGCGGCTGGCCTCGGCCTCCATGCCGGCCAGGGTGGATTCCTCCTGGGCCAGGCGGCTGCGCAGCTCGGGGCTGTCGATCACCGCCAGCACCTGGCCCTTCTCGACCACGTCGCCGGCCACCACCTTCAGCGACACGGTGCCGCCGGCCACCGCGTACAGCACCGGGCTGTTGGCGGTGATCACTTTGCCGTCGGCCGACAGGTCGCGGACCAGGTCGCCGCGCTTGACCTCGGCGATGCGGATGCGCGAGGCATCATAGGAACGGGAGCCGGCGCTCCAGCCGGAAACCACCCAGCCGCCGAGCGCGAGCAGGACCAGGGCGCCGGCGCCCGCCGGCAGCCAGCGGCGCAGGGCCGCGGCGCGGCCGGTGTGGGAGAGGGGACGGTCCTGGGCAGAGGTGTCGCGGATCATCGTGTGGTGGCGGATGTGTTGGGTACGCGCTACCAAAGCAGGACGCGTGCCAATCGCAACCCATTGATCCGTAAGCGTGTCTTCGCTGGCGCGGGTGTCCGCTGTGTCCGCCGGACAGCTGTCCGGACACTGCTCCCGGAGCGCGGACACCCGGACGCGCGCCGCGGCCGGAGCGGCACGCGCGGGATCCAGGGCCGGGCCCGGGCTGCCGCGGTCGGCCCCGCGCGGATGCGACCGCCGCCACGGCGCGCACTGCGGGCGCAGGGCCGGCGCGCCAGCGGCAGCCGTGCGCCTTACCGCCGCCTGACTGCGCCCGTGCGCGGCGGACGGGGCCAGCGCCGGCCGGACCGTACGCTCCGGTAGAATCGCGGGCCTGTTTCTGCTTGGAAGAACGGCATGTGCGGCATCGTTGGCGCGATCGCGGATCGCGATGTGGTTCCGGTCCTGGTCGAGGGCCTCAAGCGCCTGGAGTACCGCGGCTATGACTCTTCCGGCATCGCCGTCGCCGATCCGGACAGCGTGCGCCGGGTGCGTCGCACCGGCCGCGTGGCGGAGATGGAGCAGGCGGCCCTCGCCGAGGGCTTCCACGGCGTGCTCGGCATCGGCCACACCCGCTGGGCCACCCACGGCGGGGTGACCGAGGCCAATGCCCACCCGCACATCAGCCACGGCGAGCTGGCGCTGGTCCACAACGGCATCATCGAGAACCACGAGGAACAGCGCGAGCGGCTCAAGGCGCTGGGCTACCAGTTCGAGTCGCAGACCGATACCGAGGTCATCGCCCACCTGATCCACCACCACATGGCCCAGGGCCGCGACCTGCTGGGCGCGCTGCAGGCCGCGGTGAAGGAGCTCACCGGTGCCTACGCCCTGGCCGTGCTCAGCCGCCGCGAGCCGGACCGCCTGGTCGGCGCGCGCATGGGCTGCCCGCTGCTGGTCGGCCTGGGCGAGGGCGAGAACTTCCTGGCCTCGGACGTGTCGGCCATCGTCCAGGCGACCCGCCGGGTGGTCTTCCTGGAGGAGGGCGACACCGCCGAGATCCGCCGCGAGGGCGTGCGCGTGTTCGACGCGGCCGACCGCGAGGTGGCCCGCGAGGTGCACGTGTCCGACGTCTCGCTGGCCTCGCTGGAACTGGGGCCGTACCGGCACTTCATGCAGAAGGAGATCCACGAGCAGCCGCGCGCCATCGCCGACACCGTCGAGGCGGTGATCGACGCCGGCAGCTTCCAGCCGACCCTGTTCGGCGCCAATGCCGAACAGGTGCTGCGCAAGGTCAAGGGCGTGCAGATCCTGGCCTGCGGCACCAGCTACTACGCCGGCCTGACCGCGCGCTACTGGATCGAGGCCATCGCCGGCCTGCCGTGCAACGTGGAGATCGCCAGCGAGTACCGCTACCGCGACGCCTACGCCGACCCGGACTACCTGGTGGTCACCATCTCCCAGTCCGGCGAGACCCTGGACACGATGGAGGCGCTCAAGTACGCCAAGTCGCTGGGCCACCGCCACACGCTGTCGATCTGCAACGTGCCCGAGAGCGCGATCCCGCGCGCCAGCGAGCTGGTCTGCTACACCCGCGCCGGCGCCGAGATCGGCGTGGCCTCGACCAAGGCCTTCACCACCCAGCTGGCGGCGCTGTTCCAGCTGACCGTGGTGCTGGGCAAGCTGCACGGCCGGGTCACCGCCGAACAGGAGGCCGGCTACCTGGAGCAGCTGCGCATGCTGCCGGGCAGCGTGCAGCACGCGCTGAACCTGGAGCCGCAGATCCAGGTCTGGGCCGAGCGCTTCGCCGCCAAGCAGAACGCCCTGTTCCTGGGCCGCGGCCTGCACTACCCGATCGCCCTGGAAGGCGCGCTCAAGCTCAAGGAAATCTCCTACATCCACGCCGAGGCCTATCCGGCCGGCGAGCTCAAGCACGGCCCGCTGGCGCTGGTGGACGCGGCCATGCCGGTGGTGGTGATCGCCCCGAACGACCGCCTGCTGGAAAAGGTCAAGTCCAACATGCAGGAAGTGCGCGCCCGCGGCGGCGAGCTGTTCGTGTTCGCCGACCAGGACAGCAACTTCACCGCCTCCGAGGGCGTGCACGTGATCCGCACCCCGCGCCATGCCGGCGTGCTGAGCCCGGTGATCCACACCATCCCGGTGCAGCTGCTGGCCTACCACACCGCCCTGGCCCGCGGCACCGACGTGGACAAGCCGCGCAACCTGGCCAAGTCGGTCACGGTCGAGTAGCCGGCATCGGCCGGGGCGGCGCGGGTGCGCTGCACCGCGCCGGGCGCCATGGCCCCCGGCGCGGCCC